>DATHVH010000172.1:0-1986 GCA_035461405.1 Anditalea sp. | reverse complement strand
TCTCGCATGTTCGATAATAATCCCAGTGTGTGGCGATTTCGTCATGCTCGATTTCAAGACAGGTGATAGGTTTAGGTGGAAGGCAAATTTAATGAAAAAGTAGGGAGGTTAATAATTTATATCTTAGTCATATAGGTTTTCATTACTAACTTCATGACAATTATATTGTTCAATGTAATTTAAAGTTGCTGGTAATATTTAATAAATTGGATAAATGAACAGCAAGGAGAAAAATATTCTCCATGATTTAATGCAAAGAAATAATTTACCTCTACAAGAAAGCCATACTCAATATACCAGTTAGCATAAGAATCTTTGCCAGCCTACTAAGCTGGGTAAAGTGGTTTTTTCTATCTGCCTGATAGATGCGGTACATAAAATAAAAGAACAGGATGCTCAGCCCACCGAAATATATAAACAGTAGCTCATTTCCCACACGGAAGGTTACTATTATAATAGACAATACAAAAACTCCTGCTATGGCGAAAATAACTTTTTTAGTAGACCGAAAACCTATGACTATGGGCAAAGTCCTGCATCCATGCTTTCTGTCCCCCTGCCTATCCTCAATATCTTTAATGATTTCACGGATTAGATTGATGAAAAAAGCGAAAATAGCATAGGTCACCACAAATAATTGAGTCGTCTGATAATAGTAGCCGATAATCCAGATAGCAAGTCCTCCCAATAAAGCTACCGTAAGGTTGCCGATGAAGGGTTGTCTCTTTAAAGTATTACTGTACAGCCAGAGGACAAAGGCGGCGATAAAATTAATGACGGCTATCCTGGGACTAACTGCCAAGCCGAGCCCTATTCCTATAAAATTAAAAGAAGTATGCAGGATCATTACCATGCGTCGTCTAAGCCCCTTGCCCACCACTACTTCATGGGGGCGGTTGACATAGTCTATCTTGACATCATAGTAGTCATTTATCATATAACCTGAGGCCGTCAGAATAACCGTAGAGAGGATGATCAGGTACAGGTTATAATCCTGCAGAACAGGCACACCCTGCGGCGTATTTTCGATCAAAAAATGGGCTGTCATCAGCTGCGCCAAGGCTACGATCAATAGATTGGCAGGCCTGATTATTTTCAGGAATGCTTCTAAAGAGATCCGTTTGGTTTTGCGTTGGGCTATCATTTGGTGAAAATACGAAGAAGGACGGATGAAATTCTATTTTAGCTAAAAAGATATTTTAAGTAAAGTGCTCATCTTGTTGCACATCTTGAAGTAAAGTTGTTCTTAGATATCAAAGATGTAATCGTTTAAAGGTTTTTTTATAGATCAATAAAACTACTACAATGATGAATATGCAATATCTAAAATAATTGAATGAACCCTCACTATTTGAGCCGCTAAAGAAATTACTGGCTTCTTGAAATTAAATTTAAAAGTGTAATATTTAAACATTCCGAAAAACCTCCTCCAAATCCAAAGAAAAGCCCTCGATCACATCTGAGTTTACGACGTCCCCATGTGTAAAAAGCCTTGAAGGAACAAATTTTCCATTGACCAAAGTATAAACTAAAAGAGTATGCCCACTTGGTTGAATAACCCAATATTCCCGTACACCGGACTCCTCATAAACTTCATATTTATGTAATAACTCCTTACTGTTATTTCCGGGAGAAAGGATTTCTACTACCAGATCAGGTGCCCCGACGCAGCCCAGTTCGTCCAACTTATTAGAATCACATATCACGCAGATATCCGGCTGGACTACTGTATCAATATCTTCATGTTTTTTGGATTTGACTGGTAGCCTTACGTCAAATGGAGCTGCGAAAACTTCACATTTTTTGCCTTTTAAAAAATTAAATAATGAAGTAACCACTATTACAGAAACTCTTTGGTGGTTTACCCTTAGAGCAGCTGCCTGCCTAAAAATTTTTCCTTTAATGAGTTCTACCTTCTCCTCCATCTGCCAGCTCAGGTAGTCCGCATAGGTATAGCGACATCCTTCTCCGGTAGGCAGGCCTGCC
>DATHVH010000171.1:0-15904 GCA_035461405.1 Anditalea sp. | reverse complement strand
GATAAACTACAGCAGAATGTAACTTTTTATGACAATCATATTTTGCAGGGCATTAACCAGTGATTTAAGATAAGTGAATGAAATGGTGGTGTCTCGCTTTTTTATTAAATTACAATTGGTATGAGAGGATGTAAATAGATCATTTAACGAATATGTAGCTATCCCTTATCATTTACCCAAAAGTTTAAATTACCCCTATATCTTCAGGACTACATTCAATACTCTTGGATATAACTTATTTCAATCAAAGTTATATACTAATTATATTAAAAAAAGAGGGTACCGATTGGTACTCCTCTTTTATCAATCTCTAAAAAATGGCTTAAAATTTTTAATGGATTACCTTTGCCTTTCACAAAAAACTAATAGATATCTAATATTTGATATGAAAGCCCTTTGTGCATAAATCGTTCGCCTCTTTTTTTACCCCTCATACTTTTAAATAGCGGACACTCATTAGAAATGGCTATAAATTTTTCTCCCTCCAGATCAAATCTCTGTAGATCTGCTGATACGAAGAAAGTGTTTCTATGCGTTATTACCACGGCTCCCAACCCTACTTTATCATGTTCCTCTTCTTGGGTTTTGAGAAGATATTTTAATATCCTCATGTCCTTCACGGCATTGTCAAGATTAAATTCTATTTCAAGCAATTCAAGATTATCCATGGCTCCTGATTGAAGCCCGATATTTTCGTTGCTAGCTTGCTTTATAGCTCTATCTTTTTGTATGCTATTCTTCATTTTCGCTTTTAATTCATAAGAATAAGCTTGAAGTCTATCTATACATGCCTGGAGCATTCGCTTTTTTGTGTCGATATTTTCTAAAACAGATATCATGTAACTAATTTACGTAATTATAAAACAAGTTAATATCATTTCTCTTTTTAATAATAATGATTTATATCATAATTTCAACTTTAATTGTACTAAATTTTATAATTATTTTAAGAAATGGCCTGATTTAGGTAATTGATTAGAGAAAAATTGCTAGTAATAACCCTATTTTACCAATAAAGGGGATTTTAATAATTTTAAACCCAAAATTATAATGACCCTACTTATGATTATTTGAGGAATTCATCCCAACATTTAACTTCCTATAAATTGGGTAGAGATAAGAAAGGTGTTTAAATTATTTTATGAGGTCTTCTGTCTCACACTGAAATCATGAAAAATAAATGATCATTTAAAAAAGCTACATTTTCCTTTTAGGCTATAGTCTGGTTCGATTGATATGAAAAATTTTAAAATGATTCTATTAATATTTATAACATAATTTTTAGCAAGATCTGCCCAGTTTTAAAATTCAAAATCTACTTTTTGACTTCTAAAAGAATTGTCTAATTTGGCTGCAGTTTTATATTCTTTACTGTATTTTTAAACCTGATTTTTATGATTAAGGTAATTATTATTGATGATGAGCGACATGCCCAGGAATCTCTTGAGTTGATGCTGCTGCGTTACTTTCCAAATAAATTTCAAATACTGGCCAAATGTTCATCAGTAGATGAAGGGGTAGTCCATATCTCTAAATCCAAACCTGATTTGGTTTTTCTTGATGTGCAAATGCCTCAAAAAAATGGATTTACACTTTTTGAACAGGTGAAGCAAATTGATTTTGAAGTTATTTTCACTACAGCGCATGAAAGCTATGCCTTACAGGCAATTAAATGTAGTGCATTTGGGTATCTCCTAAAGCCTATTGACCCTGAAGAATTACAGTCTACCATAGCTCGATATGAAGATAAAGTTGCCGCTGGCTGTATTAACAAAAAGCTTGACCAGCTCATGATTAATATGGACTCTCATGGTATGCAAGTATTTTCTACAGATGATGGATTGGAATTTGTTCATAATGATGATATCATTTATTGCAAAGCTGAGAATAATTATACCCATATTTACTGCCGAGACCAATCCAGTCTTTTGGTTTCTAAAATATTGAAAACCGTCCATGAAAAATTACCAGCTAGACAATTTCATCGGATACATGATTCTATAGTGGTGAATATTAAATATATAGCCAGGTATGATAAAAAGGATTGTTTTCTTATCCTAAAAAATGGTGAGAAACTGTCTGTTTCCATAAGGAAAAAAGCAAAGCTTCTGAATGACTTTAGTTAGAATATATTTATTCTTTATAATATTATTTTCTTCCCATTTAACGATGTATGGGCAGCAATACCCGTCTGTACATTATACTACGTTAGACGGTCTGCCCAATAATGCTATTCGGTCCTTGTTTATGGATTCTCGTGGTCTATTATGGATAGGTACAGAAAATGGCCTATCTAAAATGGAGAACGGGATTTTTACAAACTTTAATGAGTCTGATGGCCTCGCTTTCAATAGCTGTTGGGCAATAGCTGAAGATGAGAACAGTCATATGTGGTTTGGCAGCTATGGCGGTGGACTTACTAAATTTGATGGGGAAAAATTTTTCACTTTCACTAGAGATGACGGTCTGATCAATAATAAAATCCGTCAGTTGTATAGTCACAAAGACAAAATATATGTAGGAACCAGTAATGGATTATCCATAATAGATATCACCACCAATAAAGTAGTGAGTGTGAAGGAAAGTCAATCTGACCATCCCCAAAATTTCATATCAGGATTTTTTAACCATGGTGACAATATTTTTTATACCACCTTTGGAAATGGCACATATGAGATTATTCATACAGATAATACCTATCAAATTGAAAGACTGCACGATCATAATTTGGTTTATGCTATCGGGCATTTTGATGATTTTATTTTTACCAGCAATAAGGGAATAACAGAAAAGTTTAGAATCAAAGATTTTTTGGACCAGGCCAGTGATGGTAAATCTTTTGGCCATTCGATCAATTGGCAATATGTAAAGGATAATGATCAAAACGTTTTTGCGGCAGCATGGGGTTTATTTACTAAAGATGGCGGATTATATAAAATAGAAAATGAACGGATGGTAGACATGAGTCACGCTTTTGGTATTACCTCAAAAGTAATATTGGCTCTAGCCTATGATAAGGATAAAAATGTTCTTTACGTAGGTTCAAATGACCAAGGACTATATGCTGTGCGATTAGATCCCAGTATCTTATTCCACCCATTTGAGGATCGGAGGGTATTGGGATTTGAAGACAATGGCACCTACAGGGTTTTTCTACATCATGAAGGTGTTTCGCTTATACATAATAGGTCGGGTGATATTAAGGAAATTACCCAAAACCACTTTGCTAAAAAGAAAGATGTCTATGTAAAGAATAATCCCAATTCATTGCCAAGATATGAAGATAATTATTTCGAACTGGATTTCTCACTTTCGGGTGATGATGTAGAATTTTATGAGATTCATCATCAAGGAGATAATTTTTGGGTCAATACCAATATTGGGATTTATGAATTTAATGATTCAGGAGAAATCCTTAATTATTTGCCCATTCACAGCTATTGTATAGCATTTACACCGGAGGGCAAACTTTTGGAATCCAATCCCTATGGAGGAGTCAGGATATTTGACAATGTGAAAAATATGGAGTTTACTTATTATAGTGACAAATTGCCCCATATTCCTGTACAGCTCTCTAAAATTGCAAGCACTGATAATGGGCTATATTTCTCCTCGGTTTTTCATGGATTGTATAAATATAATAATGGAAAATTTACCTCCTTGTATCGGGAAGATATTTGGAAAGAGGAAAAGCTTAAAAGGCTGCACTATATTGGGGATGGCAAACTTATCGTAGCCTCAGAATTTGGCGATGTGTTTTTGGCAGAAATAGATCCGGTTTTTAAAATCATCCGGGAGATAGATAGAAATGAAATCGTTGGGAACAATGTCCTTTTTTTAGAATCTTATAAGGATCATTTACTCATAGGCACGGAAAGGGGGCTTAATATTTATAAGGATGGGAAAATTAGATATGTGGATGAAGAGCAGGGATTGTTAAATAGGCTCTTTACCGATGCAAAGATAATTGGAGATGATTTATATATGGGCACCAGTAGTGGGTATTATGTTATTCGATTGGAGGATATGTTGCAGGAAAAAGATTATGCCCTACGGCTGGCGTTGACTTCAGTAAATATAAATCATCAACCTTCTCCACCTTCAGATTTTTCATGGTTTTCATACAAGAATCGAACGTTGGACCTTCCTCATTACAAAAATACTTTGTATCTGGAATTTAAACCAGTAGGACATATATTTCCAGATAAATTGCAGTTTAGATACAGACTTCAGCCAGAAGCAGAATGGAGCCCTTATCGGCAAGAAACTAAATTGGAACTTCCCTATCTTCCATATAATACATACAACTTAGAAGTCGAGGCTTATGATAGGCATACTGGTAGATCAAGTATCTATTCACTTATCGATTTCACCATTCATCCCCCAATATATTTGAGGACTTGGTTTATATTTTTACTGATCCTATTATTTCTATGTAACCTATGGATTCTTTATTATTTCCGGGTCAGAATTCTAAGGAAGAGGGAACAGAAAAAGGCAGCTATAGAAAAGCGCATGGTAGAGACTAAATTGGAGGCTCTCTGCAGTCAGATGAATCCTCATTTTACCTTTAATGCTATTAACTCCATTCAATATTTTATACTGAAGAATGATACGGATAAAGCGTTGAACTATCTCGGAAAATTTTCAAGACTTATCCGCAATACGCTAGATAACAGTTCTAGACAAAGAATATCGCTGCAAGAAGAAATAGCTTATCTCCAGTCCTATATGGCTATAGAAAATAGCAGGGTAGAAAATAGGATTCAGGTAAAGTTGGAGCTGGAAAAACGTATAGATCCCAAGTCTATCTTTTTACCACCTATGCTTATACAACCTTTTATAGAAAATGTATTTGTACATGCTTTTGACAGCAGTCATCCAGATCCTCAGCTTCAACTCACCTTCTATCAGAGTGAAAGCGACATACTTACCTGTAGGATAAAGGATAATGGAATGGGGATAAATCCTTCTAGGGCTAATAAATTTCATGAATCCAAAGGACTCAAACTGGTCAGGGAAAGGCTTCAGTTGCTTCCTGGCTCCGAGAATAATTCTCTTACCATTAATTCTGCACCAAATCAAGGTACCGATGTGATCATTGTTTTTTCTATACTCATCGAACTACCGGTAAAAGAATTAATTTCTGAAACGGTATTTTAAGAAAAATCTACACTTATTGTTAAAAAGCCTACACTCACTCATTCATTTACTTTCATGTTTGGGCGGTAGGTATATTTGTGAAATGGATCTTTTCCTAAATAATCCTTTATTTCACTCATTTGTATGCCCTTAGCAAAAGAAAAGCGCCTGGCTGAAATTCAACTTGAAACTTTACGAAGACAGTTGAATCCCCACTTTACATTTAATGCCATCAATTCATTACAATATTTTATTTTAAAGAATGAAACCGATCTGGCGCTGGATTATCTCTGTAAATTATCTGGGCTGATAAGGCATACCCTAGATCTAAGTCACAGATTACATGTTTCTTTAGCGGAGGAGATTAATTACCTAAAGGCATATTTAGCTATAGAAAATACAAGAATAGAAAATAAGGTGTTGTGGAATATCAAGATAGAAAAGAAGATAGATACTCAACGGGTCCATATTCCCCCCATGCTAATTCACCCTTTTATAGAAAACATATTTTTACATTCATTCCCTGCCTCACATCCAAATCCTGAAATTGATCTGGACTTTAAGTTATTAGATGAAAACAACATAAGCTGTACTATAAAAGATAACGGAATAGGGTTTGATCCATTATGCATTTCAGAAGGCATCTCATTGGTCAAGGAAAGATTAAGATTAATGACCTCAAAGCATTCTCAGATTTTAATCATTACATCCGCCTTAGATAAAGGAACCAGTATCAAATTGCTGATTAATTATTCATTAGTTCTTTAAGTCCAAAAAGTAACTTATCTGGTTATATATCCACGCTGATCATAATGGATTATCTATCGATGGTATTACAGTTATTGAAATATTCAAGCACTTATATCCAATTTACCTACACTTATACATTTAATTTCCCTTCTATAGGCTTATGGTATACCTTTATAGTTATTATCAATTCTATTAAATGATGAAGATCGATACAGAAGGCAAAATCTTTTAAAATCAAGCTAATTTTTACAACTTATTTTTAACCATTTGAATAATACCTTTAAGACTATATGGAACCAGTTTTATCCAAACGATTAATAATTTCGAATGCCCTTTTATCACAGCTTCCAGAATTGGTTAAAAATGAACTTTTGGAATCTACTATATCTAAGCAGGAGCTATTTGTGAAGCTTTACCAAAAAAAATCACATTCTCTTTTACTTACCTATTTATTTCTCCTCCCTGTGATATTGTCCTTTCATTATGGTGTATTGGATAATTGGACCAAACAAATCATTTTTTGGTTCACGGGTGGAGGATTACTAATATGGTGGTTTATAGACCTCCTCAGACTTCCTGCCATAGTGAAGGAAACTAATCATTCTATTGCCTATCAGATCTGGGATGAGGTCAGCAGCATAGGAGAAGGACCGGCCGAAGGGTTATTTTAATACTACTACAAATAAGTTATCGATCTCTTCATTCGTATTTGCAATATCGAATGGAAACTCACTTACTCTAATTCAAATTTAATTGATAACTTTAAAGTATGAGGCTTATTCTATATGTTCTGATTTCGGTCACTGGGCTAATGGTAAATACCTGCCCGTCTCAACCATATGAGTATTCCGGAAATCCTGTTATCGAAGGCTGGTACGCTGACCCAGAAGGAATAGTGTATGGGGACAAATATTGGATATATCCCACCTACTCTGATGCATACCATAAACAGGTGTTTATGGATTGCTTTTCTTCTCCTGATCTGGTTAATTGGACAAAGCATGAAAGGATTATTGATACAGCATCAGTAGCCTGGGCGGACAGTGCCATGTGGGCACCATCAGTTATCGAAAACAAAGGGAAATATTACTTGTTTTTTGGAGCAAATGACGTACATGAGGGGCAAGTAGGGGGGATCGGTGTATCAGTTTCAGATCAGCCTCAGGGACCTTATCGGGATGTATTGGGAAAACCGCTAATCAATGAAATAGTAAATGGTGCCCAACCAATTGATCAGTTCGTTTTTAGAGATCAAGACGGATCGCATTATATGTATTATGGGGGTTGGGGCCATTGTAATGTAGTGAAGTTAAATGATGATTTTACTGCCCTCGAACCTTTCAGTGATGGAGATATATATAAGGAAGTCACTCCAAAAGACTATGTCGAAGGTCCTTTTATGTTTATCCGGGAAGGTAAGTACTACTTTATGTGGTCTGAAGGAGGGTGGGGTGGTCCTAATTATAGAGTGGCCTATGCTATCGCGGATAATCCCTTAGGTCCATTTGAAAGGGAAGGGACTATTTTGGAACAAGATCCTGACATCGCTACCGGTGCTGGCCATCATTCAGTAATCCGGGTGCCTGATGCCGATGAATACTATATAGTTTACCACAGACGTCCTTTAGAAGAAACTCACCATAACCATCGGGTTACCTGTATTGATAAACTTGAATTTGATCCATTCGGGAATATTAAACCTGTAAAGATGACTTTTACAGGAGTAAAATCCCGCCCGCTATATTGATAGTTTATCGGGTTCTTTGAAGGTTTAAATTACTTCTGTCCCATTTAACTATATCATCAAAGTAGGCTAATAGTGGCTGGTCCATACCATAAACATCAGGATACATTTTGGTGCCATCCGCAGTAAAGTATCGTACGTAAACATTTAAAGGTTGCATCACCTTCACCTCCTTATAGGCCTGATTTTCTAACATTTCTTTTAGCTGGGAGGGACTAAGTCCATCATCTCCCAATACTAAATACTGGGCTAAGTCTTCTGCCTTTTCTATAATGATGCATCCACTGCTTAACGCCCTTATATTCCTAAAAAATAGGAGTCCTGATTCTCTATCGTGAATCATGCTGGTGCTATCCAGCATAAATTTTATATGGCCTAATGTTTTGTGATCTGGGTCAGGTTGGCGCAGCACATAGGGAAAGGTTTCCTCTATATAACTATCCCATGATATGGTGGAAGCATCTATAAGTTGTCCTTTATCCAATATTTCATAATTATTTCGACTGATATAGCTAGGATCTTTTATGATAATAGGTATCAGCTCTTCCGCTAAAATCTGCTCGGGTACACAGGTGGGGTGAATGATATAGTTATTAATTTGGCTTGTCATAATGGGTGTTTTCTGACGGGCAGATCCCACTATGATTTTTGAAGTCATGGTCACTTTATCATCTTCCCAGACTTCAAGCATAAAGGAAGGGAGATTGACAAAAACATACCTGTTTCCAAATTCTTCATCCTCCCATCGCCAGCGCTCCATGTTCAATGCAAGTTTTTGGATTTCTAATTTGAGCTCATTGCCATCCTTTTCTGACCAAAATGAATTTTTGTAAAGATTTTCCAGCTTTCTCTCCAATTCTGCTTTGAGTTTCTGATAATTGGGATGGGCTGGTTCAAGGCTTTCCAGTTCTGCTTTTATGGAATGGCTTTTGAGTGCATTCTCTAAAAATGCTATGGTAATGGATTCCCTTTCTTTGTCAATTCCTCGCAGCGTTAATGTTTCCTTTTCCAGCTGACCTGACTCTAGATGATTGGCAAAAGTAAAAAAACTATCAGTAAGTAAAGACTCCATTCTGCCCGTATTTTTATCCGAAGGCCTCGCATCTTTTAAAGTCATCAATTCCTTTAGATGATAATTCTCCGAATTGAGTCCATAATATTGGGCATTGTTTAAAAGATAGATGAAGGAGTAAGCTTTTAAAGAATACCTACCCTGCTTAGTCCATGCCGGCTCGTAATTTCTGGATTCATAAAACTCCTTGACCATATCAGGAGATGTTAAGTTATTCATATCCAGGATTATAGTATCAGGTGCTGCGTTACTATTGGGAGTTAAGAAAAAAAATAAAAAAACAAATAATGATATAGGGTACAGCTTTTTCATATTCAAAAGGGTTATATATTAAGCACGGCTAAATTCCGTTATTCAATATAACCTTTTTGATCAATAAAATAAATATATAATACAAAAAAAATTATTAAGAGGTAGATTAATCCTATCTCATTTATAATATGTAAATTAATTAAACTTAGATTATATGGAATGTTATACTATGCTTTTTGCATAACCGAAGTCAAAAATCCTTCAAAAATGCAGTTTTAACGGTAGAGTATAATTCGTTGCTATCAGTCCATGCAAAGATCAAGCTGTTATTATTAATGGTTATTTGAGGAAATCCACTGGAGCGATTATCGGATGATTCTGCTATAGTAATTATCGGTCCTAGGGAACGGTCTTTGTTTACCCTTCTTGCTAGGATAAGAGGTCCTTCCATCCACGTAACCACTGCAGTATTAGAATCCAACATGACTAGGTCTACTCTTCCGATGGTATGCTCCTCATTTATTCTGATGGGCCTATCAAAAGTGGCACCTCCATCTTCAGAAAAAATTACTTTAACCTCAGCCTGTCCATGGACTTCTGCAAACCATGCTATGGCAAGGTTATTACCTTTACTATCTGTTCTTGGGCCATTTACCGGACAGCCCTTTATCTTCCAGTTGTCGTTATAAATTGGCTCGGGGTCTGTCCATTTCCCGTTCAATAGTCTTACAATATTTATATTTCTCACTTCAGTAAGAGATCTGTCTCGGTAGATGACTACTGGACCATTGTCTGTCATCGCGGCTGTGGTTTGGCAGCAGTCACATACACTGTTATCCAGTTCCCATTCCTGTAGTTTATTTCCTTTGTTATCCACTATAGCACCACGGAGAGTCATGGGCTTTTTGCCACCGTGACCATGTGCATGACCTTCCCCATGTCCGTCAGATGTATTTCTGCCATCTAACCAAGCAATAAAAACATTATCATTGTATGGTAGCATGGATACGAAACCATGCTCTACTTTTTTCCCATCGTCATGGAGTATTTTGGGATCCTCCCAATTAGATCCATCCGCAGATCTGGTAAGCTTGATGTCATATGAAAAGGTAGAAGGACCGCTTTTTTCGAGATAAAAAGAAAGCAAATCTCCTTGGGAAAAGGCTACCATTTGGGGATAATCTGCCCAATTTACAAACCAATCACTACCTGACGCAATAGTTACCGGTTCAGTCCAGGCCTCTTCCTTAAGCTTAGCATATCGAAGTAAATGTACCCCTTCATTAGTTTCTCTCCATGACATGTACGTTTGGCCATGGCCATCAGTAAACAGATATGGCTCTCCATAATGAGTTTCTTCCTGTATAGGAAATGCTATTGGGCTGAGTGTTGCCTCGGTATATTCACTTTCAAGAATATTTCTTCCATTTGACCCGCAGGCAAATAAGAATACTGCCAAGCAGATGAAAGTTAAATTAGAGTATGGCATAAAGTTATATTTGGATGTTACAGGGGGTGAATCCTGAGTTGCAAATTAACCTTTTATAATTATAAGAATTCTACCTTTTAAAAAAGATATAGTCCATTGGTATAGGGGGCACCCCATTTATTTTCAAATCGCTGCTAATCTGGGCCCTATGATGGGTAGAATGATTTATGATATGAAATAAGATATCACGAACACTGTTTGTAAATTTAACACCCTGTGAATTGGTGTACATGATCATTTTATCCATTTCAATCTGATCTACAATACTAATAGACATACCTAGATTTTCACTGTCCGATTTTTTTATATCTTCAAAGAGATGCAAATCCCATACACCTGTTTTGGGAGGCATTTCCATAATGCGGTTATTCCAGATATGATGGGCATTTACCAAATGATTAAGCAACTGTAGGCTTCGGTCAGAGGTAGGCTCTGGATGGGTCAACATAGTATCCATCAGTTTTTGGTTAAAGTGGTGGCTATATTCAAATAACTCTTTAAAGAAGCTTTCCATACATATGAACAGAAATTGAATAGGTCAAATTTTTATATAATATACTAAAAAAGTTTTGAATGAAGTCTCCTATATACTTAACAAATGCACCATTTATCTAATACCAATTGATCCCTTTTTAATTAAATGTAAGGCGATGAGATTTTTTTTTAATTTCTAGCCTTTTTTCTCCCTGAGGTGGTCTAACCCCACTTTGTATCTCTATTTTAGTTATTTTGAACACTATCAATAAGATGTGACAGCTACAAATTGTATAATACAAATTAATAAAATAATATTTATATTAATTTTTTTAAAATATCTATCAATTTAAGTTTTTGATATTATATTTACATTTTTAAAGAGGGTTGGGGACTTGTGAAAGCAATAATTATAATCAATTCTTTCTTAAACTAATATAAAGATCTTAAGTCCTCGGGTTGTGAATGTAACATTAAATCATTCTGCAGCCCGGGGCACAAATTTTTTGAAGCTTATAAGTATTTGATTCTAAATTCTTCCATATGATTGCAGGAGTAAATTTCATAAGACCGTTGGTTTCATTTGCTAAGTAGCTAATAATTAACAGCTTATATTTATGATTAATTACTCTTTTTATAATCATAAAAATTAATTTAATAATCACATTAAATTTTCTGAAAACGTTTGCATTATTTTTAATTTATATATATGTTTACATCCCGGATGAAAATAGGGTAGAGCCATACAATTTTTAGCCCTTGTTCCAAAGATCTTAAGTCCTCGGGTCGTACGGAAAGTCGAATAGACTTTCAGTACTACTCGAGGCACAAATTTTTTATCTAAGCTTCACTTTTGAAAAATAAGATGAATATAATTAATAGGCTCCAAGAAACTCTTTAATGTCCTCTGTGTTTCCTTATTGTTCCCCAATAGATTGGGAATTTATGTGGGGGCTTTTTATAAAAGAAAATAAGAATTTTTAATAATGAAGAACAAAAAATATTCTGAAAAATATGTAATAGTAACCGGAGCAAGTTTAGGATTGGGAAAAGCAATAGCTAAACGGTTTGCCATGGATGGCTGTAATTTGATTTTACTATCTCTACCTGACGAAGGCCTCAGCAGTATCAGCAATACTTTGGCAAATCAATATGGGATTAAAATCCTGCATTTTGAAACTGACTTAAGAAATGGAGAGAACATAAGAGAATTTGTAGATTGGGTACTTTTTAAGGATTTGGAAATTGTAGGTCTTGTAAACAATGCGGGTTTGGGAGGCAGCGCCTTATTTGAAAAGGCAGAAGTAGCTTTAATTGATACCATGCTTCTAGTTAACGTTAGGGCGCTTACGCTTTTGACCCGTTATTTTATTCCTACGCTTAAAGAACAGAAGAGCTCATTTATTATGAACATTTCCAGTATTGCGGCATTTAAACCAATGCCATTCAAGACTGTGTATCCTGCCACTAAGGCATTTGTATATTCATTTTCTGTGGGACTTGGTGAAGAACTGAAAGGTACGGGAGTTCATGTAGCGGTCCTTCATCCCGGCCCCATGAATACATCTGAGGATAATGAAGAAAGAATTGGCAAGCACGGATTTATGGGTAAAGGAGCTTGGCTCACGGTAGATGAGGTAGCGGATATAGGAGTGAGCCAGATGCTGGCTGGAGACAAAGTCATCATTCCCGGTGTTTATAATAAAGTCATCATACGGCTGTTGAAATACATCCCCAGGATATTTGCCATGCCATTGATCTATAAAGTGCTGAAAAGAGAGATTCTATCTGATGATGGGAAGCAGAAGGTATGAGGGTACTTGTAACAGGAGCCAGTGGGCTGTTGGGATCCAATGTGGTAGAGCAGATGCTAACTCACGGATATGAAGTAAGCGTACTCCTTCGCAAAAGCAGCCATACTTTAGGACTGAAAGGGCTTCATCCCGATATCCATTATGGCGATCTTGAAGACAGCCAGTCCATCTGTAAGGCAGCCAAGCATTGTCAAGCCATTATTCATTGTGCTGCTAATACCAAACAGTGGGGCAGCAGCCGTGAAGAATACGACAAAATTAATTTACAGGGCACCAAACATATCATAGAAGCTGCAGGAAAAGTCGGGTCAGATAAAGTGGTGTTTGTAAGTACGGCAAATACTTTCCCCGTCATAAATGATCCCCCTCTGGAAATGGATACTGACTATGTGCAGAGTAAGTTGGCCGCGGAAGAGTACGTGCTGGGGCAAAAGATTGTTAAAGCTGTTATTATCAATCCATCCTTTATGATCGGGCCCCGTGATTCCAAACCGTCTTCCGGCCAATCCATCCTGCACTATTTAAAGCATAATCCCGTCTACACTCCGGCCGGAGGAAAGAGTTTTATCCACGTAAAGGACGTAGCTGAAGCCATCCAAAAAATCTTGGAATCATCGGTATCTGGGAGACGGTATCTTTTGGCAAACGAAAATATGTCTTACAGAAGTTTTTTTAAAATAGTGGCCCAGGTATCGGGCAAAAAACGCCTGATCATTCCCATTCCGCCCCTGGCTGCGAATATAGGAGGGACAGTGGGACACCTCTACGGAAAATGGACAGGTACGATCCCAAAACTGAACAAAGTAAATGCCGCCATCATAAATAATAACCTGTTTTATGATGGTGCGGCGACATATCAGGAATTAGGGATGAAAGCTAGATCTATTGAAGATGCTGTCGGAGAGGCGGTAGATTGGTTTGGGGAGAATGGATATTTATCATTATAAGTCATACTAAAAAATCAGAAGGGCTTCAAGAGGTTTGATTTTCTTCAATTAAGGAGGCATGCGATTATAACAAATGGTCATTCATTGCAGTTAACTAAACCGATTCCACCATTACACATTCCAATCCATTTATCAATAAATAGCTGGAGGAATCCTAGAGTTTTCCGGACCTAAGGAAAGTATAAGTAAGCTGGAAAAATAGTAACTATATCAACCGCATTTATCAAATGAAAACTTTAATTTTAACTGCATTAATTATGAATAGCTTACTCCTATTTGATTTTAGAGCTTCATCAGACTGGTCAGTTTGGAAAATAGAAAATGACGTGGTGATGGGAGGAAAATCTTCTAGTCAACTCTCCAAAAGCAAAGAGGGCCATGCAGTTTTCACGGGATATGTGTCTTTGGAAAATGACGGTGGATTTGCTTCCATGCAATATCATTTTGAGGCGAAAGACATAAGTGGATATGATAAGGCCACTATCCGAATAAAAGGTGATGGAAAAGAATACCAGTTTAGGATAAAAGCTGATTTAAATGATAAGGCTGCCTATGTATATAATTTTAATACCAACGGGGAATGGCAAACGATAGAGATACCGCTCAACCAAATGGAACCCACCTTCAGGGGAAACAAGCTTAATATACCCAACTTCAACTCCAACCAGATTCAAGAGGTGCGATTTATGATTGGAAATGGGGTTGCTGAAGATTTTAAACTGGAGATAGTAAAGATAGAATTGCATTGAAAAATTATGGATATAGGCAACATTGCCAGTAGTCAATGTTCCTTTGAAAAATTATCTTTAAGGCGTGTGTAATAACCGTTTGCTTAGTACGGAAATTAGTTAACACGATAAATGCCTAATAGTACTTTTAAAAAAACCGGTGCACTTCTGACTAAAGGTATCATAAGACAGTTAAAAGTTGTAAATTAGGTAATATACTGCATCAATATAAACCTCTCAATGCAACCAGACAATAAAATAGAAACTAATAATATAAGCCCTACAACATTTGCTCAAACCTACTTCCATGGGACAAAAGCAAATTTAAAATTAGGTGATCTTATAACTGTTGGATTCAATTCTAATTATGGACATAAGAAAAACGCAAAATATATTTTCCTAACTTCGACATTAGATGCTGCCATTTGGGGGGCTGAACTTGCTTTTGGAGAAGGAAGAGAACGAATTTATTTGGTAGAACCGATAGGAAAAATAGAAAATGACCCTGACTTGACTGATAATAAATTCCCGGGAAATCCTTCCATGTCTTACCGTTCCACCGAACCTTTCAGGGTAGTAGGAGAGGTAACAATTTGGCAAGGACATCCTTCAGAACAAGTTAAAGCTATGAAGGAAGCTTTAGAAAAACTTAAAGACCAGGGGATTGATTCGCAAAATCATTAAAAAAATTTGCAAAAAGATACGACTCAAACAATTGTCCGCTCAAAGACTAAATCCACAAGTATGGTGGATTTAGTAAATTTAATCTTGGGTATAAATCAATTAAATATAGTGAGCCAGGGTTCCCATGATTAACCGGTTCTTAAATGCATTTCAGAATATAAGCATATTACTTAGCTAGCTTCAAAAATTGGTTAAGCGATACGGTACACCCATAAGACTTTCCATACGGAAGCACGCTATGACACCAAAACAAGAAGAGAGGATTAGGAATAAGATAAAGAAAATAAAAGCTGCTTTAGCCGCGGATAAAAAGCGTTGGGGAGGCTATCATCACGATGGCCAAGGATTAAGATACAGTCCTCCGCGATATTATATTGAACTTAGTGATTTTACCGGGGGACTTAGATACCTAAACTGGTTTACCAAGAATTTTCCAGATGATGCAGGATTTCCAGACTTCTTGTTTGAGTGGTCCATTATTTTATTTAAGACTAAGAGACTAAAGGAAGCTCAAAAAAAAGTATTTGAAGCGTTTATGAGAAACACCTATATATTGGATAAATTTTTTGGCCGACCTGTCAGCAAAATTGAAAAGTGGGAAGGCTCAAACTTGGAAGTAGCAGAGTTTGCTATTGAATACTTTGGTTATTCTCACCAGGATAAGAATTTAACAGACTTTTCAGAATGGTTAGACAAGGTGACCCAATCGGATAAATTTTTAACGTTAAAGAAGAAATACATAGATATTAATATCAAGTTAAAAACAGAACAGGACTTTGAGACAAGAGGCTATTTAATAAAACAAATA
>DATHVH010000170.1:0-8766 GCA_035461405.1 Anditalea sp. | reverse complement strand
GTTATATCCCTGTTTGGCTGCTTCGTCCAAAAAGAAGTTGATCAAACCTCTCTGTAGTCTGGCGCCTTTTCCCTTATATACGGGAAAACCGGCTCCTGTAATTTTCACTCCGAGGTCAAAATCGATGATATCATACTTTTTGATCAGATCCCAGTGAGGCTGTTTGCCTTCATAAAGCTCAGGTATCTCACCGTTTTCAAGTACTATTTCATTTTCCTCGGGAGTTTTTCCAGCAGGCACGCTGCTGTGGGGTATATTCGGGATGGTATACAAAAGTTGTTTAAGCTCTTCCTCTGCTATAGTATACCGAGCTTCCAGATCTTTGATGAGTCCTTTGATCTCGCCAGTTCTTGCTTTAATCTTTTCGGCTTCATCTTTTTTGCCCGGCTGCATCATTTGGCCGATCTGCTTAGAGATGCTGTTGGATTCCGCCTGCAGCTGGTCCCTTTCCAGCTGGGTGTCTTTTCTTTTTTGATCTATAGTTAATACCTGCTGTAGTATATTTTCGGCTAGTGGAAAATTTCTTTTTACCAAACCTGCCAAAACAGTTTCGTAATTTTCTTTTATATGGTTTACCTGTAGCATCTTATTTGATTTTCAGCTGTTTTTTCAAATGGCAAAGATAGTAAATTCAGCAGGAGTTAATATTGGTAATACACATTATTGTGTATAGGGACGATCCAATAAAAAAAACACCTCTCTCCAAACAATTTGCAATTCTGTTTGTATTATGTGGATATAAATAAATAACTCATTTAATCCTTGATTAAGAGGCTATAAAATTTGCGTATTAAATTTGCTTATAGTATTATTGCAAAGTCACAGTAGCAAAATTTCCGGTCCCGGAGATTTTTAAATATCCTGAAGACCTTTTTATTTCCCAATCAAGACATTTCATAATACTTACTTCAATTCATACCATCGAGTAATTCCAAGCTTTTTATGTATAACATAGAAGAACTAAAAATCAGGTTGTTATCTGAATTAAAAGAGATAGCAGAAGAAATGGGGGTTAAAAACTTTAAGTCCCTCAAAAAAGACGAATTGGTTTATGCCATTTTAGATCAACAGGCAATCACGCCGGAAAAAGCCCTCCCTAAGAAAAAGCCCTCCAAAGTAGAATCCGAAGAGCCAAAAGCCGAAAATCCTACCCAAGCTGAATCAAAAACAGTCTCCTCGGAAGAGCCTTCCAAACCAAAATTTAAACGTCAGAATGTGACTGAACTCCCAAAAGGGGAAGTTGCGAAGGAAACGTCTAAACCGGAAGAAAGAAAAGAAGCTCCTAAAAAAGGATTTAAAAAGGAAGAGCCTCGCAAAGAGGATTCAAAAAAGGAGGATTCCGTTAAGGATGAAACCAAAAAAGTTGATTTCAAAAAGGATGAAGTCAAAAAGGATGATTCCCGAAAAGACTTTAAAAGAGAATCAGCTAAGGATGCTCCTAAGGAAAAATCTGCTGCCGTTAAGGAGGAATCTAAGCCAGCTGCAGAATCAAAATCAGAAGAGGATGGACAGACACGTTCTTTCCGACCTAGAAGAAGAGCTGTAGAAGAAGATGCCCAGCCTGTGATCCAGCAGGAACCAGAGCATCAGCCTAGAAAAAAAGAATTTAGAGAAAGCAACGAAAATGCCGTAGCGCAAGAAACGCCTTCTCCAAAAAGGAAAACCAATATCAGTATAAAGGATTTTGACGGTATCATCGAAAATGAAGGTGTGCTGGAGATCATGTCAGATGGATATGGTTTTTTAAGGTCTTTAGATTACAATTACCTGGCTTCACCAGATGATATATATGTATCTCCTTCTCAGATCAAGCTTTTTGGTCTCAAGGTAGGTGATAATATCAAAGGTCAGATCCGTCCTCCAAAAGAAGGTGAAAAGTATTTTGCTTTACTTAAAGTAGGAACTGTAAACGGTAAGACTACAGAGGAGATCCGTGACAGGATTCCCTTTGAATATCTTACACCTTTATTTCCTGAGGATAGGTTAAACCTGACCACTAAGGCCGATAATTTTTCTACCCGAATAGTAGATCTGTTTGCACCCATCGGTAAGGGTCAGAGGGGTATGATCGTGGCCCAGCCAAAAACTGGTAAGACTGTATTATTACAGAAAATAGCCAATGCTATAGCAGAAAACCATCCGGAAGTACATTTGATGATCCTATTGATCGATGAGCGTCCGGAAGAGGTAACTGAAATGGCAAGGTCAGTAAAAGCTGAAGTGATATCTTCTACCTTTGATGAACAGGCCGACCGACATGTGAAAGTAGCCTCCATGGTTTTAGAAAAAGCTAAGAGAATGGTGGAGTGCGGTCATGATGTAGTGATTCTTTTAGATTCCATCACCAGACTTGCCAGAGCATATAATACTGTAGTGCCTTCCTCAGGTAAGATCCTTTCAGGTGGTGTGGATGCCAATGCCCTTCACAAGCCTAAGCGATTCTTCGGTGCGGCTAGAAATGTAGAGAATGGCGGTTCATTGACCATCATCGCTACTGCCCTTGTAGAAACAGGTTCTAAGATGGATGAGGTGATCTTTGAAGAATTCAAAGGAACCGGTAACATGGAGCTCTCTCTTGACAGAAAACTATCGAACCGTCGTATCTATCCTGCCATCGATGTGCCAGGATCTGGTACCAGAAGAGAAGATCTACTGATGGACAAAGAAGAGATGCAGCGTGTATGGATCCTAAGAAAATTGATGTCCGATATGACTTCACAGGAAGCCATGGAATTCCTTCTTCAGAGAATGAAAGGTACCCGAGACAATTCAGAATTTTTGATCAGTATGAACAGTTAAACTGTTTTTACCTATATAAAGTATTAAAGCACCTCTAGAGGTGCTTTTTTTTTATATTATTTGTTTTATTTACTTTTTTGTGTTTAACTTGTAGAGCATATAGTTGAACAAAATTTCATATTTTATTATAATTCTTTTTAAAAATTATAATTTTTCAATACTATTTGTGCCATTTATGGATCATTTCCAAAAAATTATATTTGTAGAATATATCTAACAAACTAATTGTATTATTCATAGATTTTTGGGCTGTTAATATCATTAAATATTTATAAAGAATTTATACGAAAAACATTAATTGTTATTTAAAAAACTTATTCTTGTATATGTATTGCAAATATGATTATTTAATATTTTCTTTGTGTAACAATGAGGGTCACATATTTAAAACCCATTTATTTAAAGTCAGCAGATGAATAATTTTTCGCTAAGTAGAATGAAGCATAATAATTTTTATTTTACACATTTTATTTTCTTTTTAGTAATTTTTAATTCATTTGATCTGTTTGGACAATCATCTGCATCTTGTTCAATTTGTACAAGTCCTTCTAGAGTTTATAACAAATCAGATTCTTATAATGGAGGTGTTAATAATGGTAATAACAATCAAAATAATGCAGATTGGGATAATGGGGATTCTCCAGGAGCAACCGAATTAGCCCAATTTAATAAAGTTGGATCTTATTCTTGGATACCTAATCAAGAAACAAAAATTAAAGGAATTGTGCTAGAGGGAAATGCAAATTTAACTCTAAATAGGTTTGGTCAAGGGATTACTCCTGCTTTTTCGATTGGAGGAACAAGCAATTCTAACAAAGGATGTATAATAGTAAGATCAGGATCTACATTAACATTAAAATATATATCCAACCTAAATTTTGTTGATATATGTGTTGAGGAGGGTGGAAAAATTGTATTTGATGCAAGAGATTCTACAAGAAATGATTATTTATTTAATGGGGTTGAAATAAATTTAAAAGGTCCTAATGCAAAAGTTGAATTTGGAGAAGCCGATATTAGAGTGGGTACAGGTGGAGTGAGTTTTTCAGGTTATACTGGTGACGGGTGTACTCGTAATGCAGATAATTCTTTAACATTTCCTAATCCATTGCCTAATATATCTGCTGATCCTACAAAAACTAATCCGGAAGACTTTTGTAATTTTCTTTCGCAGGCAGGATTTGTAATATTACCAGTTGAATGGCTATATGTCATAGGGCAATATAATCAAATTGAACGGATAGGTAGAATCAATTGGGCCACAGCTAAAGAATGGGAAAATTCCCACTTCGAAATTGAAAGGTCTATTAATGGTATCAGCAATTGGCAAATTATTGGTGAAGTACAGGGTAAGGGCTGGACGGATAGTAAAACCGAATACAGCTTTGGTGATGAGAACTTGCCAATTGGTGGAGGTAATATTTATTATAGATTGAGACAAGTGGATTTTAACCTCAACTTTGAGTACAGCAAAACAGTTGTAATAAGAGTGCCGCCGATTATGGTCACTAAAGGCAAATGGAGAGTGTATCCAAATCCTGTGAATGATGTAAATTTTTATATAGCCAATACTGAACAAGAAGAGATTTCTACTATAGAGTTTAAAGTGCTTTCTTCTCAGGATCAGATACGGAGTATAAAAGTTGCCAATGAAAGGGAACTTACAGATGCTGTAAAGAAAAGATTTGATAAACTTCCTAAAGGTGTGTTTATAGTTGAAATCCAATGGAACCAAAAAGTTGAATATTTAAAAATTCTTAAAAATTAAAACGCCTCTATCGTTAATATGTATTTAAAAAAGCCCGTTTTGGGCTTTTTTTGATAGGGGAAAGATTTTTTTAATTCTATCTATATACTACTTATATACAATAGCTTAATACATTTAGGTTTATGCCCAAATTCATATAGCCTTTAAGCCTGTATAAGTATAATCCATTAATTATTAATCATTTACTATTTATACATTTTCAAAATATTTAAGTGTTTATAAGTTTTAAATTTGAATTATATTCTGTATATATGTAATTAACAATATAATATTTTAAAAATCATTTTTGTAAATGCCAATAGCAAATTTTTGGTTAAGAAAAATAAATGTGGCCCTTGAACAAAGTGGGAAGGGTGCTTTATATTACCTTTTTTGCCAAAATATAAGCAGTGAACTCCTGATGAAATTAAGTTTTTTGGTGTTTTTTACATTTTTTATATTTATTCGACCTTGTCAGGGCCAGTCTGAGTGTTCTCCTGATATATATGAAATACATTCATCATACAACCGCATCACCAGGGTTTATATTTTTAGATGCAGTACGATGTGGGAGGTGCCGGAGTATATGGATGAAGCTCTTCTCGATAGTCCTGTAGTATTTATCGTAGCAGGTGGAGGTGGTGGAGGTATGGGCGAAAGTGCCGGGGGAGGCGGGGCTGGTGAAATTGTATATAAAACAGTTAATTTAAAACCTGGTAATCCCGTCATGATCAATATTGGTGATGGTGGTATAGGGTCTCTTTCTTATAATAATAGAGGTGGCAGAGGGGGAAATACAATTTTTGCAGGAAACATGGCCCTTGGAGGCGGCGGGGGTGGTTCATCCAACAATGTCAATGGAGGAAGAGGTGGGTCTGGTGGGGGTGCTGCTGCCAATCAGGAAACGGGAGTAAGTGAAGGCGCTGAAGGGTCTTATACTTATCGTGGTGGTCATGCCAATAGAAATAATGACAATGTAAGGGCAGGTGGCGGCGGCGGCGGGGCTGGAGGTCCAGGAGCTCATGGTGCACCTCCTAATCCAGGAGAGGGAGGCATAGGTAGAATGACCAATTTGCTTGACGGTGTACCTTTAAGTTTTATAAGAAATGCCTTTGCTGCAGGAGGTGGGTCCACGGGTAGAAATCCTTCTTTGAATTCCAGTTTCTTTTCTAATGGAGGAAAGGTAAATGGTGAAATTCTTGGCGGAAGTGGAAATATCAGCGATAATGGTATCGGTGGTAAAGGTAGAGGAAATACAGGTTCTGGTGGTGGTGCAGGCAGGGGTGCTGGCGGTGATGGGGGTACCGGTGTAGTAGTTTTGAGGATGGAGTTTGGAATCCTTCCCGTAAATTGGAATTATGTACGTAGTCATTTTAACATTTCTGACCGATCTGTATCGATCGAATGGGCTACAACAAAGGAATGGGAAAACAGTCATTTTGAAGTGCAGCGCTCCTTTAAGGGTGTGGAGGATTGGGAAATTATTGGTTCGGTAAAAGGCATGGGCTGGACAGATCAGATGAGCAGCTACAGTTATACTGACAAAAAACTTCCCCTAAGTGAAGAAAATGTTTACTATAGGTTAAAACAGGTTGATTTTAATTTACAGGCTGATTATAGTAAAACAGTATTTCTTCGGATACCCACCATAAAAGATGCTAGCAGAAATTGGAAGGTGTATCCGAATCCGGTTACTGATACCAATTTTAATATCTCTAGAACAGAAAATGAAGAAATATCCTCTATTGAGGTTAGGCTGATAGCATCTAAGACAGGAATAGATAGAGTAAACAATGAAAACGAGCTTACTGAGGCAGTAAAGGGAATGCTTGAATTCTTATCCAAAGGTGTTTATGTAATTGAGATCAAATGGAATCAAAAAACAGAATATGTAAAAATTTTAAAAAATTGATTGAGTAGCTAAGCCATACTCCTGCCTATAGTGTATAGGTAGGATTTCTACAGTGATGGCGGATCTAAACATTTCCAATTTTCCCAACAGATTTAGTGCAGGTGGAGGAGGTACAGGTAGAAACTCATCAACTAATCCCATTAACCCTGCATTTGGTGGGTCTGTTAATTGCGTTATAACTCCAGGAACAACCATTTTGAAATTGAACGATCTATAGGGAATGTAGATGAATGGGTAAAGGTAGGAGAATTAGAAGGAGTTGGGTGGTCGGTTGATATTACAAATTATAATTTTGGCGATATTACTTTTCATACCAAAGGAGGGAATATTTATTATAGGCTCCGGCAGGTGGATTTTAATCTTGAATATGAATATAGTAAAACAGTAAAAATGAGCGTACCTGATATTAAGTTCAATCCAGTATGGAAACCTTATCCGAATCCATTATATGAAGGTGATATATTGCGCATTTTTAAAAATTTGCCTTTTGACTTCACGAATGAAATCCAAATAAGAGTGATCTCCTCACAATCTACATTAAGCGAATATTCAGCGATAAGTTTAGTAGAAATTAAATGGGGATGCAGAGCCGATTATATTAAAATTTTCAAAAAACAGCTACCAAACTGTTAAATTATTGTTTCAATTGAATATAATAGGATGTTACAATATTATCCCAATTAATCATAAATGATCAATTGGGATAAATATCAAAAGATATTAAGATAATTTTCCGCCCCAAATTATTTCAATATATAGTTTAGATACATTAATCTGTAGTAACGAATCCTATGGGCTTAAGCAACACTTCCATTTCTGCTATATGCAATCCTTCGAGAGTTCCGCTTGCAGCCAGATCACTTATGTCTACCCCAGGAGTGCCCCGTTCCAATTCATATTGTTCTCCTACCAAGGCAGTTCCATAGCCAAGATCTCTTAATGACCCTGCGGTGATTCGGCTTAAAGGGTTTACACCAAGATTAAGAAATCCTGTCATCAGCTCATTGCGGAGAATCGATTCTCTCCAGTGAGAAAGTGCTGTACCCTGTCCGCCCATATTTTCAACCGGAAGTGCATCCGTTCCTCCCTCTGCATTCCAGTGGGTATTAGCTGTTTTGCCTGTAAAAAACGGATTCGCAGTCGGCCCTTGTCTTAATTCTCTTCCTCCGAAATTCCATAGGGTACCTATTCCAAGAACATGTCCCATTTCATGTACAATCACATCTTCAAATAGATCTAGACTTTCCAGAAAATCCAGATCATCTACATCAAAGAACATCACCCCCGTCACTGGTAATCTATCTACGGTTCTGGTAAATCTTGGGCCAGCCTGTCCCAATATACCTCCGGGACCATCAATGGGAGCAATGACTACTTCAATCAAAATATCGTCAATAGTCCCCCCATCAATTACTGGGGGCAATCCCTGAAAGGCAGAAGGAATGGTACCGGTAATAGATGGCACATCTCTGATGATAATGCGTTCCCATCTCGCTGCTGCAGATTCAAATACTTCTCTTTGTCTGTCCGTGATATCCACTACATATTGTAATGTAATGTTAAATCTACCTCGATCATTCCCAGCAGCCTGGGTACTACGAAATGACGCACCTTCAGGAGCTTCTGACATTCCGTAAATTTGAATAGGCTCATTCTGCGATGGTACCAATGTAAATGTTTGATCAGGTAGAATTTTAGAAATTTGGGAATCCATTTCCATTGGCTCTGTATTCATATCTGAACATGATGCCAATAAAAATGTACCGATTAAACCTCCCCAAGTAAAAATCTGTGTAAGGAATTTTTGGGAAAAGGTGCTTTGGATTGTTGTGCGTGATACTAGTTTTTTTGTACTGGTTTTCATAATTTTTATTTAAAGATTAATGCATGAACCCGTTATATGGCGGATAACGGATTGGCATATAACTTTTTGTTAAAAAAATATGTTTAAAGCAACATTATGTATGAAATTTATAAAAAATCTTGTCTAGAATAATTTATCCAAAAAGGAAAGGGTGTTAAACTAATATATTATTTTACTATTTTAAACTATAGGTTTAATATATATTGAAAGAGGAATTAAAATATTATATTAATCTTGTTTTAAAAATTATGGAGGTATAATAAATTGCTAAATAGATCTATTATTATCGATTGATTCATGTTTAAAGTTGTAAATATACAGCGTCGAAATGTCATCTTGCACCATACTATTAAGGCAACTATGTTTTAATGTATACTTCCTTTTAAATTCAGTCATTGGAGGATAAATGTATTTATTTTGAACTGTTAAATAGATATTTATAGC
>DATHVH010000169.1:0-9855 GCA_035461405.1 Anditalea sp. | reverse complement strand
CTTAAGAATCAAATCAACTTTAAATGGAATGAGCCCTGTAAAATACAGAGCTCATTCATTAAATTTACATTTAACTTAAACCGTCCAACTTTTGGGGGCATGTTCATTTTTGGCAGCCTTTTTCTTATTTAGGGAATCCCCGTAGAAAAATAGTTTCGTGGATTTTCACCTTAAATTTTGTAATGATTATACGGCATACAACTTATTACTTCAAGGGTCATCCTGTTCTTCGCTTCTTACTTCTTACATTTTACCTCTTACTCAATTTTGTGCTTAGTAATTAATCCGACCTACCTCCTATATGCTGGCATCCAACATTAGATTATCAAGTAAATGGCCTATAATTAATTATCTGGTCGTAAAAGTTTACTGCACTTTGGGGTGTAAGTATGAGAATAAATAGGATACCAAATAAAGCTCCGTAAAGGTGGGCGTCATGGTTGATACCATCTTTGTCTTGCATTCCTTTTACTACTGAATAAATCAGGAAAAGAATACCTAAGATAAACCCAGGGAGACAGATTAGGCCAAAGAGACATATATCCGACAGAGGAACTAACATAATACTTGCAAAAACGGCAGCGGATACTCCACCTGAGGCTCCTAAAGCATGATAATTTGGATTGTCTTTTTGTTTGAAATAAGTGGGGATATCTGCTATTACTATAGCTATTATATAAAATAAAACATAGACTATACTTCCAGTAATATCTCCTAATTTATATAGCAAAAATTGCTCTACTAATCTACCGAAAAAATAGAAGGTAAACATATTGAATAGAAGATGGGTACCATCTTTATGGATAAAACCACTCAGAACAAATCTGTCAAATTGATTATCAGTCCTGATAAGGTATGGTGTAAACATCCATCTTCCCATCATATTATGGTTACGAAAGGCTTGATAGGACGTTAAACAGGTGATGGCAATAAGTATTACCGTGATAGATATTTCCATCCTATTTTTCTCGATTGATTAAGTCTTCAGTAAGCTGAGTTAATTGTTGAAGCACATGAGGGTGAGTTACTTCGAGTGATGAAAGCTCTCTAAATCCTTTATCAAAATAGTATGACATTTTCTCTTCTGTGAGTCGTTTGATATCCAGTTCATTATATATATCAGTTACCTCTCTTACTTTCCTTACATTCTCGGAAGAGTCCATCTGCAAAAGGCTTTGGAGTTTTTCGTCGTTACTGCCTTTTGCCAATTCTTTTGCTTTTATAAGCAAAAATGTTTTTTTATTGGACATAATATCTCCCCCTACCTGTTTGCCAAATTTAGCTTTATCAGCATACACATCAAGGAGGTCGTCTTTCAATTGAAATCCTATGCCAACATTTACACCGAAATTATAAAGGCACTGGGCATCATGTTCAGATGCGCCGGCTAATAATGCTCCATATTCTAAAGAAAAACCTAGAAGTACTGCGGTTTTTAACTTTATCATTTCTATGTAATCCTCTTCAGATACACTTTCTACCTTTTCAAAATTCATATCCAACTGCTGTCCTTCGCATACTTCCGCAGCTGTTTTATTGAATCTTTTTAAAATGATAGGCAATAGACTTGGTTGGACTTCCAGCAGCATATCATATGCTTTTACCAGCATTACATCTCCGGATAGGATAGCGGTATTGGCATTCCACTTCTCATGGACTGTTTTTTCACCTCTTCTAAGAGGTGCTTCGTCCATGATGTCATCATGCATAAGGGTGAAATTATGAAATACTTCTATGGCTGACGCCGGGGTGAGGATCTTCTTATAGTCTTCCTTATATAGGGAGTAGGCCAACAAGGTGAGCAGAGGGCGAAGTCTCTTTCCGCCCAGGCTCATGATATAAGAGATTGGCTGATACAATTCTTGAGGTTTATCGCCATAAATAAACTGCTGAAGGTGACTTTCCATGTCTTCCATCAGCAGTTGAGTATTGAAATCTTTAACTTTATTCATTCTCTGCAAATTCCAGATCAATGGTTCTTCTATCTATGTCCGTGTTGACTACACGCACATTGACTTTATCTCCCAGAGTGATCATTTTTTTATTTTTTGAACCGATCAGGCGCATGTTTTTTTCATCGAATTCATAATAATCATCATTAAGTGTCTGAAGCCTGATCATTCCCTCACACTTAGTCTCTGTAATCTCCACAAAGATACCCCATTCTGTGATACCTGAAATTATACCTGCGTAATCTTTTACCTCCGCAAGTGCCATATATTCTACTTGCTTGTACTTAATAGAAGCTCTTTCGGCATCAGAAGCCCTCTTTTCCCGTTCAGAGGAATGGGTACTTTTATCTTCCCAAGGCTCTTTGTCTGGAGACTTGCCGCCATCTAGATAATGTTGCAATAACCTGTGCACCATCATGTCCGGATACCTCCGGATAGGAGAGGTGAAATGGGTATAGTGCTGAAATGCCAAACCAAAGTGTCCTTTTGGCTCTGTGGTATATTTGGCTTTAGCCATACTTCTGATTGCAAGCTGCTCCAGTACATTTTGTTCTGGCTTACCCTGGATATCATCCATAAGTTTATTCAGAACAAAGGAAATTCTTGAAGCTTCATCCAGCTTCACTTCATGGCCGAATTTTACAGCGAAGCTTGAAAATGTGTTTAATCTATCCATATCAGGATAATCATGGATACGATATACAAAGGTGTCATTGCCTTTGTTTTTATTATAGATAAATTCAGCGACTGATTTGTTTGCCAAAAGCATAAATTCTTCGATCATCTTATGGATATCTTTCCTTTCCTTGACCATAAGGCCCAGGGGTGTTCCATCATCGGCTAACTTAAATTTGACTTCAACTGTTTCAAAATTTATGGCTCCTTTTTGGAATCGCTTTTTCCTGATTTTTTTAGCAAGATTATTTAATATGATCAATTCTTCATGAAAATCACCTGCCTCTGCATCAATATTGGTTTGAGCATCTTCATAGGCAAATCTTTTATCCGAATGAATGACAGTTCTGCCTATCCATTGTTTATGGATATCCCCGTTTTCGTCCATTTCAAAAACACAGGAGAAAGTAAGCTTGTCTTCATTAGGTCGTAAAGAACATAGGCCATTGCTCAGTCTTTCTGGAAGCATAGGGATAGTTCTGTCTACTAAATATACCGATGTAGCCCTTTCTAGTGCTTCTTTTTCCAATAGCGTTTTGGGTTTTACATAATGAGTTACATCTGCTATATGTACCCCAATTTCCATATTGCCATTATCTAACTTCCTGTAAGAGATGGCATCATCAAAATCCTTTGCATCAGCCGGATCTATGGTAAAAGTAGTGATGCCTCTGAAGTCTCTTCTTTCGGAAATTTCTTTATCGGTTATTTCCTCACTGATTTCAGCAGCTTCCTGTTCGACTTCTTCCGGATATTCGAAAGGAAGCCCAAACTCTGCCATGATGGAATGAATTTCTACCTCATGATTTCCGGCTTCTCCAAGTACACGGGTAACTACACCGGTAGGGTTTTTATCCTCGTCTCTCCATTCGGTCATCTTTACCACCACCTTTTGGTTGTGCTCGGCATCCATTAGGTCGCCTTTTTTAATGAATATATCGTGGTGCATTTTCTTAAAATCTGCTACCACAAAAGCAAAGCGAGGCGAAATTTCTACCCTTCCTACAAACTCATCACGCGAACGCTCTAAAATCTCCAGTACACGGCCTTCCTGTCTTCCCGATCTCCCTTTATTAGGAAAAACCATTATGCGGACGGTGTCTCCGTCAAGAGCATTCTTAAGGTCATTTTCTTTTATCTGTATGTCGGTAGGGTACTGCTCCCGGTCTTCTGGTATAATAAAAGCAAACCTGGGATTTACATAATCCACTTTGCCGATAATAAACTCAGGATCCTTAGTAGAAGAATACATGTTTCGTGGACTTTTACTCACAGAGCCCGCTTTTACAAGTTGCTGTAGTATGGGTTCCACGCTATTTTTAGATGCTGGATTTCTTAATTCGAGTTTTTTTATTATTTGTTTTGAAGAAAATTCTCCTCCAAAATTATTGTCCAAAAAATTAAGGACGGTTCTTGCTAACTGTGAAGAATCCATTACTTTTTCTCCTTTATTTTTTCCTGTTTTTCTTCCCATAAAAATATGTTGGTTATTTTAAAATATAATTTTGAAGTACCTTATGGTGCTTCGGGTGATTTGAGGTCTGAACCTTCATCAAGGTTTACGATTTCGATATGTAAATCTGAAGGGAGGCCTTGGTATGCTAAATAAATCCGGGCAGTCACTTCAACGTCCCGCAGACAGTATTGCCTGATACTATCTAAACCTCCGTTTTTGTAATAAGTTTCATTTACCTGACTTCCATCTATGTCTTCCTTCGAACTGGTAATGCCAAATATAGTTGCTAGGAGTTCAAGGCGTGTATAATGTTTGTAATCTCCAAACTTCCATAATTCTAAAGTATCCAAATGTCGGATTTCCCAAGGCTTTCTGCCCGAAAGCTGCAAGACTTCAGGGAGTGGTATCTGATTTATAAGCATTCGTCTGCATAAGTAAGGGAAATCAAATTCCTTACCATTGTGTGCACAGAGCGTCCATCTTTTTTTCTCCAGAAGTTCTCTGAATTCCCAAAGGGTTTCATTTTCTGAAGCCTGTGCATATGACTTTGTACGAAACTGTAAAACATCCTGATCAGGATTATAAACATAATAGCCAACTCCTATACAAATCACCTGCCCAAATTCAGCATAGATTCCTCCCTTCTGAAAATAGGAATCAGTAGGGGAAATACTGTCATCTTTATTGACCTGAGCATGCTTTTTTAACCACTCAGACTGTAATCTTGGATCTAAATCTTCCAGATTTTCGGAAAGTGAAGCTGTTTCTATATCTAAAAAAAGGATGTCACGTAAATTACTAAAAAAATCAGCCATTTATAATATGTTTAGGAATGTAATACTCCCTGTAAGCCCAGTTCAGCTATATCAATAATATTATTTGGATCCATACTGCCGGCCACAAAGATGAATTTTTTATCAAATATTTGATCTAATATATAATAACTTACCCAGAATTCATTGGTCAATGCAAACAAAGCAGGGTCTATAGACTCAACTTTAGCGATACTCTGAGCACCAAGTTCCTCTATCATATGTCTGAGCGTAGATGTTTTCTTTTCCTCACCATCCATTAGGCCATAACCCTTCGAAGTAATCATTACCGTAGTTAGTTCTATTAAATTAAGGTTTATGATGTAAACTCCCCATTCTATAGTTCCATTTATTTCTTCTTTGGCTATGGCCAGTTTCAGTCCTGTCACAGGATGAAAATCTATATCTTTAATCATACTTTAAATTTCAAACTGAGTTCTTAATATTATTAAAATCGGGAATTTCTGTATCTTCTATTTCCATATCAAAAAGGGAGGCCAAATGTTTTTTTACTTTTGCCTTTACCTCATCCATATCTACCTCTCTCCCTAATTCCCTATTTAAAGAAGTGACTGCTTTATCTGAGATACCGCATGGCACTATATTTCCAAAATAAGAAAGGTCTGCATTGATATTAAAAGCAAACCCATGCATCGTAACCCAGCGGCTGGATTTTACTCCAAGGGCACAAATTTTTCTTGGGTTCTTACGATCTATATGATCCAGCCATACACCTGTGAGCCCTTCTATTCTGCCTGCTGTTATTCCATACTCCTCTAATGTGAGGATAACAGCTTCTTCCAATAGCCGTAGGTATTTATGAATATCTGTGAAGAAATTATCAAGATCAAGTAAAGGATAACCTACCAGTTGTCCAGGTCCATGATAAGTGATATCCCCACCTCGATTTATTTTATAAAATGTCGCTTTTTTATCTTCCAGGCCTTTGTCATCCAAAAGTAAATTGGCTGCATCTCCGCTTTTTCCAAGAGTGTAGACATGTGGATGCTCCACGAATAGGAGATAATTTGTTGTTGCTTTTTGATTTTCCTCCGGAAGTTTTCTGTTTTCTATCTTAAGTGCTACAGTTTCAGCAAAGAGTGCTTCCTGAAAAGTCCAGGTCTCCTGGTAATCTTTTAGACCCAACTCTATAAATTTCACTTTTTTATTTATATTTTGATTCATGCTATAAGTTGCATTGGACTTTATAAAAGTGAATTAAATCACAAAAGATTCCTTCTTTTTTTTACTGCCCCAAAATTAAACAATTATTTACTATGGCAAAGCATAACGATATAGGTAATGAAGCAGAGCAACTAGCAGCTGACTGGCTAGTAAGTAAAGGGTATGAATTTATTCAGGCAAACTATAGGTATAAGCATGCCGAGATAGATTTGATTATGAAGTATAGGGGAATCCTGATTTTTGTTGAGGTAAAGTTCAGGAGTGGTACTGGGTATGGATATGCAGAGGAATTTGTTGACTATAAGAAGAGTGAGCTTATCATTTCAGCAGCAGATAACTATGTCCACGCCAATGACTGGCATAAAGATATCAGGTTTGATATAGTAGGTGTATATAAAGATAGACATGGCAATATTGCATTTAAGCATTTTGAAGATGCTTTTTATTAAAATGAGGGGAATGCAATGGTTGCAAAATAAGTAAATAGCTTAAAGACAATAGAGCGAAGAACAACCGTGGACAGTGGCGTGTCTAGGCTGTGGACCTCTAATTCATCCTTTCACTTAATTCTATAAATTTATTGTTGCTGACAAAGTCAGGTATGATACTCTTGAAAAATTTAATGAGGGTGATAGGGTTGTTTTGCTGCAATACTGCATCAAGCTGTTCTATTTTCTCCTCGATTCCATCAAGATTTAATTTAATTGGTACAGCTAGGAATATATCTTCATAAGAAGTAGGCAAAAGGTATTCACTGTTTTTATTGAACGTGGATGGAGACTCTATAGGTCGAATATTTTTATTAAAATGAACTCTCACTTCAGTGGTAATATTTTTTTCATCCAGCTGAACAATTTTTTGGACTAAATCAAATAATTTGATAGCATTGTTTTTATCCAGTACATATGTCTCTCCTCCTTGTCCAAGTATACTAGAAGTCAGGATAAATTTTACAGTTTCTGCTAATGAATAGAAAGACTTTGTGGTTTTAGGATGATGGATATGCACAGGTTTACCTGATTTAACATCTTTCCTTATATTATGTATCACTTGGTCATTTACTCCCAGGATTTCCCCGTGTCTGATTATGATAAACTTGGTCTTTTTTGGAGAAAAGCTTTTCTTTGAACTCAACAGCTGTACGTACATTTCAGCTAAGCGTTTAGAAGCACCAGTGACTTCACGTGGAAGTACGGCATGATCAGAGCTTACTAACACAAACCTTCCCACTTTAAAATCTTCAGAAAGATCAGCTAAATTTTTTGTACCCAGAATATGAATTTTTAAGGCTTCTTCTGAGTATATTTCCATTAAGGATGGATCATTATACATAGCCGCATGATACACCATATCCGGGTTGTGCTCTTCAAAAACAGTTCTAAGCCTACTCTTATTTCTAATATCTACTACAACGGAAGTAATTTGAGTCTGCAGCTGAAGTGCCTTTATTTTATTCTCCAAAACAGCCAATCCCTCCTCATCCTGATCTACCAGTATTAGGTGTGAAGGATTAAGAAACAAAAGTTGGCGACTGATTTCCTGACCTAATGTACCACCTGCCCCTGCTAGTAAAATGGTTTGTTGGTTGATATATTGATAGAGTTGCTTATCATTGAGAATGATCTGATCTTCAGCTAAATAGTCCTCTACCATTACTTTTTTTATACCTAGGCCGCTTACATTATTTAATGTCCAAGGATTTTTGATTTTCATGATACTAGGACGTATACCGGCTTTTAAGCTTTTATCTATATAATCTCTTTTTTGAGCTATAGAATTTAGGTTTGGGCTTAAAACTACATCTGTTATTTGATGTTGCTCTATTACATCTTTGAGGTCGATATCGTTATTATATATAGGAGTGCTTAAAATTTTCTGGCCGTCCCGTACTGGAGTTTCGGAGATATAGGCTTTGATAAGCTGCATTGGAAAACCTAGTTTCTGGATCGTTTTCCTAGTCAATGAAGTATTGGCCGGATTACCTATAATTAGAAATTTTTGCTGAACTGAATGCTGGCCATTAAGATAATCTATGGCTTGTCTTATAACTAGCCTAAAAAATAAAGTACCGAAAACTGAAAACCCTGAAATCATTGCCAAAAATGAAAAACTCCCATTGAACAATCCTTTTCCAAATAATTGAACCGAACCCAAATGGAATAACAAGAACAGGGTAAGAGTCACCATCATGGTCTTAAGAATACTTGCCATTTCATTAATAACATTATCCTCAGAACTTACCTCGTGGTTTCTGAAATAAAAAGATGCTGCAGCACCTAAGAAGGCAAAGCTAATGCTGCCCAGCAAAAATTGTGAATTGGTAAAGTTGACCAGATTAAAATTTCCGACTATTATAAAGGAAAGTATACCTGCATGAAGTAAAACAAGAAAATCCACAAAAAGGACCATCCATCCAGGTAATACATTAAGAGAGCTTTTTATCACGGTCAAATTGGGTAAAAGTTTTAAAGCTAATCTAAATCAATATTTGCAAGTCAATTAATCCTTCTTCAATTTAATTGAAAATGAAGTAAGATTTCAGTCAATGTAGTTTTTCTAAGGGTATTTTATGATTTTTACTAGAATCAAATATGAATTAATTAAATCACATTTCCAAAGAATAATATTCAATAGTAGGAGTTTTTTTTGAAACAAAAAAGCTTCAAAAACAGCCGATTACCGTTTAAAAAACTTAAATTTCATTTTAAACAAAGCAAATTATTGTTGATATTAAAAAAATTGTATTTGGAGAAGGTATTTAGCTCAGAAAAAAAAATTGGCTTTTTTCAAAAAAAATTTAATTTTAAGAAGATGTCGGGAAACGTTTTCGGAAAATCCTCATTGATGACTAAAATGAGTCCCGGTTTCCATCCGTAGACGCCAACATTTATAGTAATTTCACAAACCGAAAATGGTAAAAATTTTATATAATGCTAAATGTAATATTAAGGTAACCAGTTTTGTGTCAAGGATAATTAACTTCAGCCATCTTTTCGATATATTAAATTTCCATCTTTATCCCATTCAGCTTTTATAAAAGGAATAAAATTTTTGTTAAATGGTTCTTCTTGGTATTGGATTTCCCTTTTTCTGATGATTTTACTATTCTTTGTATTCCAATATTCTGTCCACAAACCTATTTTTTCACCATAGTGATATTCTCCAGTCACTGCTACCTGTCCATCTTCATAGAAATGGTAAAAATTTCCTTCTTCCAGGTCATACTCTATTGGGGTAACCTTTTCTATTTTTCGGTCTGCCCTGTTATAGTAACTTACCCTAGAAGCTTTGGGCCATCCTTCTGAAAAGTGGGCTTTATCCTGTAGAATGTTTTTGGTATCGTAAGTCATCCAGCGTCCATGCTTAGTCCCATAATAATAATTGCCGCTTTCAACCAACACATCTTCGATTCTTTTCTCATAAGGACCATGCAATAAATATCCTTTAGAAGAATCAAAATCTTTATTTCGAATGGTTTTTTCACTCGTGTCTATCCAGTACACATCCCTTATATATGGATCTACTGTTCTTTTGGTTATAGTATAATGAAAATATTGGATCTGAGACTGACCTCTAAGACTTTGCTTAATAAATGATTTTTTTGTTTTCTCCCCGTAATAATAATTTTTCCTTTTCTTTTTTTTCTTCTTTTTATCTGATTTAGAAGTCTCGTCCGGGTCGTTAAATAGTAAAGTAGGAGCATTGGTAGGTAGAAGCGTATGATTCACTACGCCGGAAGAATCCGGATCACTAATCTGAGCCACTACAGATTGTG
>DATHVH010000168.1:0-29984 GCA_035461405.1 Anditalea sp. | reverse complement strand
TATCAGGATGAGTTATCCCGCTTATGAAGGGACTTCTGCAGAATTTGTCAGTTCCAATGAATACTGGCCTATTCCGGAAATGATCTTCGATGCCATTCCGTTTGTTCATGGGGGGCATTTTCCTTTGGTATTTGTCGGTCTTATGACATTCATTTTGATCATGAGTTCTGTGACTATGGTATTGGCAGTAGAAGCTGGACACAGAAATGATAGAAACGATGTGGTAAAATGGTTGTTATGGACTTTATTAGGAGGTATCACTTTCTTGGGTTGTCAGGCATGGGAGTGGACTCACTTTATCCACGGTACTGACGGGGGTAGTGTGTTGACATATGTAAACAGCTTCAGTGATTTGGTTACTGAAACTGTGTACGGTGCTAATCTATATGTGAATGAATACGGTCCGTCTTCTTTTGCCCAATTGTTTTTCTTTATTACTGGATTTCACGGTTTTCACGTGACCATCGGTGTAGGTCTCTTATTCCTTGCGTTCTACCAGGCTGCAGTAGGTGTATATGAGCAGAGAGGACACTACGAAATGGTTGAAAAAATTGGTTTATACTGGCACTTTGTAGATTTGGTTTGGGTATTTGTATTTACCTTCTTTTACCTTATCTAACTTTAATTATATAGAACTATGGCACTTCAAGAAAACAGACAAACACTGGAAGTTATTCCCCGTAATAAGGAAAAAATAAAAAAGATATGGAAGATTGCAGGTATCCTGCTTTTCTTAACTCTTATAGAATTCGTATTTGCATTCACTATGGAGAGGGGATTGCTTCTTTATGCGATTTTCATTGGCCTTACCCTAGTAAAGGCTGGATATATCATGATGGAATTCATGCACCTAAAAGAAGAGGCTAAAGTTTTGATTTGGTCTATAATGCTTCCTTTGATTTTCTTAGTATGGCTGGTCTTGGCTTTAATGAGAGAAGGCTCGGATATCTTCTTACTAAGGTGGTAAAAATATGCTATTAATAAAGCAAAAAATAAGGGTTGAAGGGGAATCTTCAACCCCTTTTTTTGTTTAATGAATAAATTAGAGATAATGATAGTTAGAACCTGAAAGATCTTATCATCTTCAGTTATCGGATAGCTCTATATTTCAGAATTCAACTATTACTTCCGAGTTCTGATAAATGAAATACTTTATGAAATCAATTAGGATTCTTCAAGCAATGGTACTGGTATGCATACTTATGGTGCCTGTACTGATTATTATTTTCCTGCGTTCTTTTGGTACTAATCAATATGATATTCCAATTTTATATGAGGATGGAGTGGACAATCAATTTGGAGAATGCGAGTTAAATGAAAACTCCCAACATTATATACCTGACTTTGAGTTTGTGTCCCACACTGGCCAATCTATAGGTAAAGAACAAATGAAAGGTAAAGTGACAATAGTTGATTTTTTCTTTACTAGCTGCCCAAGTATTTGTCCAGTGATGTCTACAGAAATGAGCCGAGTGCAGGATGCATTTAGAAATGAAGAAGACGTCCAGATATATTCGATCAGCATTGATCCAGAATATGATACCCAGGAAGTTCTGGCTGAATATGCCCAAAGACATGATGCCAGAGATGATAAATGGCATTTTCTCCGTGGGGACAAATCAGAGGTCTATGATTTAGTTCGGTGTGGGTTTATTCTGCCGATCATGGATGGTCTCGGTGAACCCGATGACTATGCCCATAGTGATAAATTCATCCTTATAGATGAGCAGGGCCGGATACGGGGGTATTATAGCGGCACTACCAGAGATCAAGTTGACTTATTAATATTGGAAGCAAAAATTTTATTAGATGGACACAAATAAGGCTGTTGCCCCTCAGACGGAAAAAAAAGTATTTGGATGGATAGTAGCTATCTCCATTACTGTACCAATAGTAGTGGCAATTCTACTATTTATGCCTGAAAAATTAACATTGGGGCAGGATTGGGTATTCTTTCTCCCCCATCTAAATGCTGTTATCAATTCCGCAGCAAGTGTTGCCTTAATATTGGGTTTATATTTTATTAAAAAGAAGGAAGTAGCCTACCATCAAGCTGCTATGACCACGGCTTTTGGGCTAGGCGCTGTCTTCCTTATCTCTTATGTGATTTATCATGCCAGTGCTCCCAGTACTACCTTTGGCGGAGAAGGTATCGTAAAAACTATCTATTATATCATACTTATCACGCATATCATCTTGGCGGCAGTGGCTTTGTTTCCGATATTATTAGCATACTACTTTGGTATGTCTGGGAAATATGAAAGGCATCGGAGGGTGGTGAGGTATGCCTATCCTATTTGGTTGTATGTTACACTCAGCGGTGTTATCGTATACCTGATGATAAGCCCCTATTATGAATTCTAAACTAAAATGAAAGCGAGGACGTTGTAATTTGATGAACTTGGTATAAACGATATTTCGATGAAATTAAAAATAATTCTATATACGCTGATTTTTTTATTTGTAGGCATGGGTCAGAGCATAGCCCAGTGCGCAATGTGTAGGGCTACAGTGGAAAATAATTTAAATACGGGAGAAACATCTGTTGGGGCCGGATTAAATTATGGGATCTTATATCTATTTATGGCACCATATTTATTAGCGATGATCATAGGATACCTTTGGTACAGAAATTATAAGAAACAAAAATCGCTGAAAGCAAAGATTCAGCATCTCTAAAATATTGAAAAGCAAAGTTTGAAAATAAGCTTTGCTTTTTTAGTTTTAATGATCCTATGCTCAAAAAAAGACGTTTAATTCTATTTATCTCTATTGGTTTGCTTGCAGTATTGCTGGGGATTAATTTCTTTATATCATCCCCAAAAAGTGATAGTGACAGTGCCAAAGACATTAATGTAAAAATCAATGAGATAATAGATGATTTTGATCAGGACTATGTCGCTCTATTAATGAATAATAGGCCAGATAAGCAAGCATCATTTAGGACCTTAAATATTGATACCCACCATCCATTTTATTTATTTACTGTTAATGGTAGACTTTTATATTGGTCTTCTATAACTATGGTTCCTGAATTTGATGAGATTAATTTTACCCAGAAATATCAGATAATTGAGACCCAAAGTGGCATATATTTTATAAAACTCAGAAAGATTACCAGACTAGGGCAACTATTCTGGATGGTGCAAACCTATACTTTATATGATAAGGTTGATGTAGAAAACGAATATCTTCACTCAGGTGAAAATCCGGAGATATTCGGTAATGACCGTTTTATCTTATCTTCTACCAAAAAAGATGGATATCATGATCTACATAGAGGTGAGGGGGAATATTTGTTTTCCATACTTTTAAGAACCGGATATGAACATGTAGGCCATGATACAGGAAATGTAGTTTTAATATTCTTCTTCTCCCTAATAGGGCTAGTAGTGATTCTTGGAAGTGACTTCGTAGGCACTTTGTGGGTAAAAGGCAAAAAAGTATTAGCGTTATTTTATACAGCTGTGGTGGTCATTAGTATTAGGGCTATTATGATATTTTTTCAGTTTCCGCAGGAATATTTTGATACAGAACTTTTTAATCCTACCAGATATGCTTCCTCACTCATCAACCCTAGCCTTGGAGACCTTCTCTTAAATGTAATCGCATTTATGATCCTGCTTTCCCTGGTGGTTGCAATGCTTAGCAGGAAAAAATACTTAATCACCTTCTTATCTTTCAAAAGAAAATATAAGGAGTGGTTTTTTCATCTTATTAGCTTTCTGTTATCAACTGCTTTATTGGTGCTTTTTTTTAGGATGTTTGCCAATATAGTAGATAATGCCCAATGGGACTTAAATATTCTTTCTATTCCTGCATTCAGCTATTTTCAGGGAATTAGCTTGTTTATCATATTTTTAGCCGGGGCGGGTTATTTACTATTTACCATTATAGCAGTGAATATGGTGCTCTACAAAAATAAGAGCAGTAAGAAAAGCATTTTGAGAAATTTGTTGATTTTGGCTTTGCCCATTTGCTTAACCTTAGCTTATTATGATTTAGTATATTTAATTGTATTTCTATCTCATATCATACTTCTCGTTTCTATAATATCATTTGAATTATATGATAATATATTTAAGCTGGGCTTCAATACGTTTTTAACTTTCTTTTTTGGATGTTTGGTAGGTGCGATAATCACGGGAGCAGCTGCATATGAGGATACCAGAAGAAAGGAGATTCAATCAAAAATAAAATATGCCAATCAGCTGATGGTAGAGAGTGATATCATGGCAGAATTTCTTTTATCTGATGTCATGAGAAAGATAGAAGAGGATCCTTATATCAAAAATCAACTGACAGACGGGCTATCTTCAATAGATCCTATAGAACAAAAAATAAAAAGGGTCTATATGAGTAATTATTTTGACCAATATGAACTGGATATTCAAATTTTTAATCCTATAGGCGAAAGGATTTTTGGTAATGATGATGATAGTAATCTGGACGAATATAGATTTAATTATATGAAGAGTGATTTTGCTACTTCTGTTAGGAATCTATATTTCATACAAAATACCTCAGATGCCGGTGGCAATAAATTTTATTCCTTCGTGAATATCTATAGAGACAACTATTTTCTAGGCACTATTCTGCTTGAACTGATCCAACAGCGAATCCAACCAGGAAGCGTATTTCCCAAATTATTGCTTGACCAAGAATATTCAGCTAATTTTTATTCCGAAAAATTTGATTATGCTGTATATGATCCAGATGGTATTCTCAAAATGAGTGTCGGTATATATAATTACAGAAGCCCAGATAACGATGACCTATTAGATTATCCATCCTTATTTACTACAGGGATATTTAAAAATAATCATCATCACTATGGGGTAAAGGGTGAATCAAAAATTATTATAGTGTCATCCACGATTTATCCCATGAACTATGTTTTTGCAGATGTTTCATTATTTTTTGTAGCATATTTGCTATTTACCCTATTATGCATTTTAATATATTCCATATTTCAGGGATTGGGAAAACTACAGTTTAATTACACTACGCAACTTCAGTTTTATATCAATTTTGCTTTCTTTTTTCCTATGCTGATCATCAGTATTATATCTATTGGACTGTTGACAAATAGTTATACAAATGATCTACATAGACAATATTTCTCTAAGGCATCTATTATCAGAAATAATCTCGCTTCCTATCTGGAGCGACAGGCCAAAGGAGCCATGGACAGGGAAGACTTCTTGGCGGAGGTAAAAAGACTTGCAGGCACCACAGGCACTGATATAAATGTATATCTTCCAAATGGGAAGCTAATGGTGACTAACCAACCAAATATATTTGATAAGAAGGTCCTAACAGAATATCTGCATCCAGTGGCCGTCAGTGAGATATTAGAAATACAGAATAATAGACTTATTCTGGATGAACAAGCGGGTTCTCTTAATTATAAAACCGTATATATCGCTCTCCGGGATAATGAAAAACAATCTATTTTAGGTATTATCGCTATACCTTTTTTTGAATCGGAAACTGAGCTCAATTTGGTTATAGCTGATGTATTCAGTAATATAATAAACATATTCGTTGTCATTTTCATAGTATTTCTAGTGGTGTCTTTCTTTGTGTCCAAGCAGCTTATTTATCCATTTAGGTTATTGACAGACAAACTAAAAACTACTAATCTGGAAAGCAATGAACCTATGTATTGGCCGGCTAAAGATGAAATTGGCATGCTGGTAAATGAATATAATAATATGCTATTCAAGCTGGAATCCAGTAAGAAGGTGTTAGCTAGTACTGAGAAAGAGTCTGCTTGGAGAGAAATGGCTAAGCAGGTAGCTCACGAAATCAAGAATCCGCTTACCCCAATGAAGCTCACCCTACAACATATGCTTCGGTTACAGGCCGCAGGTAAATTGGATGATCCCAAGTTAATATCCAAACCAGTGGAAAGTCTGATCATACAGGTAGATACGCTTAGTGAAATAGCGAACTCATTCAGCACTTTTGCTAAGATGCCACTTCCTAAAAATGAACCTATAGACTTTAAATATATAGTAACTGAAGCGGTTGAGCTTTTTAAAAACAATGAAAAAGCAGAGGTTAAATTTCAGGATAAAACAGAAGTAGAAAGTATCAATATTATAGGTGATGATAAATTATTTGGAAGAATCATCGCCAATCTGATCATAAATGGAATCCAAGCTGTACCAAGCGACAGAAAAGCCAGGATTAAGGTTACCCTTACCTGTAAAGCGGGCCATGTAAAGGTGGAGATACATGATAATGGTAAGGGTATACCAGAGGATCTAAAAGAGAAAATTTTTATACCCAATTTCAGTACAAAATCAGAAGGATCTGGTCTTGGCTTGGCTATTGCCAAAAGGGGAGTGGAAACCTCTGGTGGCCGTATATGGTTTATCACCAAGATGGATGTAGGTACTTCTTTCTTCCTATCATTTCCTGTGATAGAATAATTTTACTGAAAATCAAATTGGATTTATTACATTAGTGCCCTAGGAATCAGTGAGTATGAATGGGGCAAAGCAATTTTTTATTATTTGCTTATTTTTGATTGGGATTGTAAGTGGTGTCCAGGCACAATCTACAAACTGTAAATGGGTAAAAGGGGATGGGCTAGAGAAAGGTGTTCGTTTGGACTCGCTTTCGATACTTCCGGAAAGTATCATAGTTAAGGATGCTAAGGATAAAATTGTGCCCTTTTTGTATGATTTTTCGTCTGGAATTTTCAAGGTAGAAGCTGGAAGGATTTCCCCATCTGATTCAGTGCATGTTTGCTTTGATGCCATTCCGTATGATTTCAGTGCTTTGTTTTTTCACAGATCATTAGAAAAAGATTATGATTCAGCTGCACTGTTTAAGGATAGGAAGGTAGCGGCCGCCCCTTCATTTGATTTTAGAGAAGAAATCTTTCCTACTTCTAACCTTAACAAATCAGGGAACCTTACTCGTGGCATTTCTTTCGGAAACACACAAAATGTTTTTGTCAATAGCTCGCTAAATCTACAGATGGATGGTCAGCTGGCCGACAATTTGAATATTAGGGCAAGCATAACTGACCAGAATGTTCCTTTCCAGCCGGAAGGCAATACCCAGCAGCTGCAGGATTTTGACAATGTGCTCATTGAGCTGTATAATGATAATATCTCCCTGGCTGCAGGAGATGTGGTCCTTCAGCAGCGTAGATCTGATTTTTTAAGGTATTATAAGAATGTTCAGGGGCTGCAGCTTACTACCCAATATGATATGGGGAAAAACTGGAAAGGCTCTTCCCAAGCCGCTGCCTCCATTGCCAAAGGTAAATTTGCCTCTACTGAACTCTCCATCCTGGAAGGTGTTCTTGGCCCGTATAGAATCCGTGGTCCACAGAATGAAAGGTTCGTTATTGTGATGGCCAATTCCGAGAAAATATTTTTGGATGGTAAACTGCTGAGGAGAGGTTTTAATTATGATTACGTAATAGACTATAACCAGGGTGAAATCACATTTACTACAAACGTCCTCATCACGCAATATTCTCGTGTGCGGGTAGATTATGAATATGCTGAAAGAAATTTTACAAGATCCATATTAGCGGCGAATCATATTCAGGAAAGCAAGAATGCGATTTTTTACTTTAATTATTATAAAGAACAGGATAATAGGGAAAGGCCGCTGTTTTTTGAATTTACTGATGATCAGAAAAGACTGTTGTCATCTGTAGGAGATAATATATCAGATGCGGTAGTGGCCAGGATAGACAGTACAGCTTTCGATCCAAACAGGATCATGTATGCCAGAAGAAGGAATTTCACCCGGGAAAGGGGAATAGAGGTTTTCTACGAATATAGCACAAACCCTGAAGAAGCATTTTTCATTCCCAGTTTTCTGGAGGTGGGACAGGGAAATGGAGATTATATCAGGAAGCAACAATTGGCTAACGGTATACAGTATGAATATGTACCTCCGATCAATGGGGTTCGTCAGGGGCGCTTTTCTATACAGTCTCCGCTGGCTGCACCAAATAAGAAGCAAATGGTAACTGCCGGAGCCATCATTAAACTTGGACTTCACGAGGAGGTGTATACTGAAATGGCGCTATCAGAAAATGATATAAACCTTTTTTCCAATTTGGACAATGACAATAACCACGGCTATGCCATAAAATCAGGTATCCGCTCCCAAAATCGACAGGTGGGATGGTTTCCTGGCTATAAGATCCAGAGTATGGCAGAGCTGGAGTACAACTCCACCAATTTTTCATTTATAGATCGGGTCAGATACATTGAATTTGACAGGGACTGGAGCTTAGATACCGAAGAGCTGTCCAATCCCGGGTCGGAGCAGCTCTTTACAGCCCAAGTAGAAGCCCTGAAAAACCAGGATAACCTGATGTCCTATCGGATCAATTTCAGAAACAGAGGAAGTATACTCAGTGGTCACCAGCAACTTGGCAGGTATAATCAGCAGGTAGGCGATCGGTTCTTTCTGACCAATGATTTCTTTTTACTGAATAATGAAGTCAGAAATTTAACTTCTGACTGGGTCAGGTATAATGGTAATTTAGAATACAGGAGTAAAGTTTTAGTCCCTGGCTACCGTCTCCATCTTGACAGAAATGCTGTAAGCCATACCGAGAGCGACAGTGTGGTGAGTACGGCAATGAATTTTCTCGAACATCAGGTATATATCAATAGTAATGATACTCTGCCTTATTCTTTCTTTGCCAATGCCAGCTGGAGGGAGGACCAGTTTCCGGTGGGAGGAGAAATGCTGCCGGATACCAAAGCCTTTACAACCCACTATGGACTACAAAGGAAATTTGGGAAGCACGATGTCAAGGGAACTTTTACCTATCGAAAGCTTAGCTATCTACGCAGAGATTTGCCGGAAGAAACCACCATCATGGGACGCCTTGATTATCTCAGCAGTTTATTCGATAATAATGTAAGGAGTGAATTAAATTATGCCATAGGGAATGGCAGGGAATTGAGAAGAGAATTTGTATATCTGCCGGTTCCTACCGGAGAAGGCACCCATACATGGCGGGATGATAACGGAGATGGCGTCCAGCAGCTGAATGAATTTTACCTTGCCATCAATCCTGATGAAAAGAACTTCATTAAAATCTTTGTGCCCACTGACGATTATATCCAGGCCTATAATACCATTTTCAATTACAGGTTGAATGCAAAATTTCCCGATGATTGGAAAAAAGAGGGTGGCGTTAGAGCATTTCTACAGAAATTTTCAAACAATACCAGCTGGAACGTGGACAAAAAAATCACTGCACCAGATTTCTGGAACAGGGTGCTGCCTTTTACACAAGGTCTGGCAGATGAAGATCTGATCAGTGTTAGACAGTCCATCCGTTCTTCTTTGTTTTTCAATAGATCATCTGCCAAATACGGATTTGACCTTTCTGTTTTTGATAGCCAGTTCAAACAGCTACTATCAGGAGGATATGAAGATGTGATCCAAAAGGACTGGAGACTAAATACCCGCTACAATCTCAATCCGATGGTGAACTTCCGGATGTTGGCAAATAAGGGGCAGAGGCTTGCCGCGTCTGACTTTTTGGATAACAGGAATTATGTAATAGATCAGTTTGGATGGGGACCGGAACTGGCCTACCAGCCTTCTTCTACCGTACGGGCCACTGCCAATTATAGCTATACCGGTAAGCAGAATATGGCCAATATAGAAATTGAAGAAAAAGCCATGCTTCACCAGATGGGACTGGACATCCGATATGCTAAAGCTATCAAAACGACGCTAAATGCTAATTTCAATTATACCTACATAGAATATAACGGACAGGCCAATTCCCCCGTGGGCTATGAAATGCTCCAGGCTCTAACTATAGGCAATAACTTCATGTGGAACCTTAACTGGCTTCAAAAAATAGGAGAAGGCTTACAGCTGAACATGGTTTATGAAGGGAGAAACTCCGAAGGCCTGGGACGGATAGTACATATCGGAAGGATGCAGGTGTCAGCTTTGTTTTAAATGACATTAACTAAACCTGATAAGATTTATAAAGACATATAAATTCTTCTTTATTGAACTTCTGTTTCCTACATATATTAAATTCATTGTCCCAACTTGGCCATGGAGGGAATATGGTTTTATAATAATGCAGTATATAGATCAATGCTTTTAGTTTTCAGGAAAGAATAATAGCTGTTTATTATTTCCTCTTGGAAAATTTATTCCTATAAAAAGAAGCTTGGCCGGAAAATTCTGAAATTTGACTGTAGGTTGGATGACTTATTGTTTTATTCCCACATTGAATTTAATTTTTTAATTATTAATGTGAGGGGTATGCTCTTTTCTGTTCCACGCTATGCTCCCTACTCCTTTACCTCTAGGGTAATTTAATTTCTCACCTTGTATTCTTTAAAAAAATGATAACTTTGTGACGGGTAATTAGTTGTCACACTAACTATTAAAGCACGAACGATATGTCCAAAAGTATATTGGTAACCGGTGGGACCAAAGGTATCGGAAGAGCCATTATTTTCAAGTTTGCGGAAGCCGGGTTTGATATATACACATGTTCCAGGAATGAAGAAGACTTGAAAGAGCTTTCTTCTATTTTGACTGAGCAATATCCTGATATCAAAGTATTTACCCGGCAGGCTGACCTGTCTAAAAAAGAAGAGGTTATTTCTTTTGCAGAAGCGGTAAAAGCAGAAGTGGTTCCTGATGTGCTGGTTAACAATGCCGGTGTATTTCTGCCAGGGTCGATAAATGACGAACCGGAGGGGAATTTTGAACTGATGATGCATACCAATCTTTTTTCAGTATATCACCTTACCCGTGCTTTTACCAAGGACATGATGGATAGAAAGAGCGGCTACATTTTCAGCATGGGTTCTATAGCAGGACTTACGGCTTATGCCAATGGCGGCACGTATGCCATATCCAAGTGGGCACTATTAGGGTTCACCAAGTGTTTGAGACAAGAGCTGAAAGATTATAATATAAAAGTGACTTCCGTGATGCCTGGCGCTACCCTGACAGCGAGTTGGGAGGGCGTGGACATACCCGAAGAAAGATTTATGAAAGCAGAGGATGTGGCGGACTCGGTATGGGCTGCTTATAGCCTTTCGCCAAATTCAGTAGTAGAAGAAATAGTGATCAGGCCCCAGTTGGGCGATTTATAAAGTACCATGGAAACCAAAAACCTCGTAGATCAAATCAGGTATTGTAATAGCCTGACCAGTTACTCCAGAAGAAAGACCATCCCGGTAAGAGTAGGGGATGTGATCATAGGTGGAGATAACCCTATAGTAGTCCAGTCTATGACTACTGTGGATACCATGGATACCCTTGGGTCAGTGGAACAGTGCATCCGCATGATAGAGAGTGGCTGTCAACTGATTAGAATCACTGCGCCCAGCATTAAAGAAGCTGAGAATTTACGGGCTATAAAAGAGGAACTTGCCAGAAGAGGTTATCATACCCCATTGGTAGCAGATATACATTTCACGCCAAATGCAGCAGAAATAGCCGCAGGTATAGTAGAAAAAGTCCGGATCAATCCGGGCAATTATGCCGATAAAAAGAAATTTGAAGTCATTGAATATTCCGACGAGAGCTATCAGGAAGAGTTGGACAGGATAAGACAGCGATTTCTTCCCCTGATCAAGATCTGTAAAAAACACGGAACAGCCATGAGAATAGGAACCAATCACGGTTCCCTTTCCGACAGGATCATGAGCAGGTATGGGGATACCCCACTGGGTATGGTAGAGTCAGCGCTTGAGTTTTTAAGGATTTGCGAAGATGAGGAGTATTATGACATTGTCATTTCTATGAAGTCATCTAATACACAGGTGATGGTCCAGGCTTATCGCCTACTCGTGCAGAAGCTTGATGAAGGTGGATTCAAACCTTATCCATTACACCTTGGAGTGACTGAAGCAGGTGATGGTGAAGATGGGCGGGTAAAATCTGCAGTTGGCATAGGGACATTACTAGAAGATGGGCTAGGTGACACAGTTCGGGTTTCTCTTACTGAAGATCCAGAATTCGAAGCTCCAGTAGCGGCCTCTCTCATAGACCGATATACCGATAGAAAGGGACATCAGCCTATAGCGGAAATAGATGCCTATCCATTGGCACCTTTTGAATACTCGAAAAGAGAAACCATGGAAGTATATAATATAGGAGGCAGTAACGTGCCCCGTGTTATAACAGACATATCAAAAATAGAAGGGCTATCAGAGAAAGAGCTGAAAAACGTTGGCCATTTTTATTTGCCGGAACTGGATAAATGGAAGATGAATGACCAAGGATGTGATTTTGTCTTTACAGGATCCAATCCTATTCCGTTTATGTTACCCAATGGGCTTAAAGAAATACAGCATTATACTGTTTGGGAAAAAGCAGAAGATAAGACCAATAAGTTTCCTGCATATACATTGGATAGCTTACGAAATGCAGGGAACTTCCATTTGTCGCTTAACTTTTTATTGCTAGAAGATGTAGAAGTAAATCAAGCAATACCTTTATTGATCGGAAGAAAAGATTTTGTCATCATCCTGCGTAGCGATAATACCCATAATATGCCTGCTTTGAGAAGGGCTATGGTGAGCTTAATTCAGAATAGACTAGTAATCCCTGTTATTTTTCATGTAAACTACCCTGATCAGGAAAATGATAAAACAATGCTATACACTGCCACTGATGTGGGAGGTTTACTGATCGATGGCTTGGGTGATGGTATTATGATAGGGATGCAGAGATCAAGAAAAATCAATCGTGATGAAATCCTTTCTCAAATAAAGTTACACAATTCGGTGAGTTTTGGAGTGCTTCAGGCTGCAAGGACCAGGATGTCAAAGACAGAATACATCAGCTGTCCTTCCTGTGGCCGAACGCTATTCGATTTACAAGAGACCACGGCTATGATCCGAAAAAGAACAGATCACCTCAAAGGTGTTAAAATAGGCATAATGGGTTGTATCGTAAATGGTCCAGGTGAGATGGCTGATGCAGACTATGGGTATGTAGGATCTGGCAAAGGAAAGATTACGCTATATAAAGGCAAGGAAGTGATGAAGAGGTCTGTTTCTTCAGAGAGGGCGGTGGATGAGCTAATAAATATTATCAAAAAAGACGGTCAGTGGATCGAACCGGAAACAGAAAAATTGGGTTAATAAAACGGTTCTTCCAGAAGGTAAAATATTAGACAGAACCTTTAAGCCAGTATTTGGTTTAACAATTCTGAAAAATTAGCTATATGTCAGACGATAAAAATAAAGTAAGAGATTTCTTCCAATTAGGAGCAGTAGGCAATTATTTCTTCCGAGTATTTAGAAAACCGGATCCTAACCAAAAGTCAAACTTTAACCTAAGGATGATGCATGGGATCAATAAAATATCCATTCTTATGTTTCTTGGAGCAGTGATCTTTTGGATATTGAAAAGAGTCCTATAAAATTTAAAACTAAAAGGAAGGGCAAAACCTTCCTTTAATATTTATGTCCCCATATGGATATTGAATTTTTTCGTAGCTATTGCCTTTCAAAACGGGGCGCCTCAGAAGATACTCCGTTTGATGAAAACACCCTTTGTTTTAGGGTGGGAGGGAAAATTTTTGCTATAACAGACATTGACAAGTTTGAAAGTGTCAATTTAAAATGTGATCCGGAGAGAGCCACAGAACTTAGAGAATTGCATAATGGAATAACTCCGGGATTTCACATGAATAAAAAACACTGGAATACGGTTCACTTTAATCTAGATGTATCAGACCGACTGGTACTGGAACTGGTGGACCATTCCTATGATTTAATTTTAAATAGCTTGCCCAAAAAGGTTCAGCAAGAGATTCAAGCATGAGCTACCTTCAGATTTCTTCTATAAATAAAAAATATGAGCAGGGCCATAATGCGCTGTTAGAAGTTTCCCTAACTTTAGAAAAAGGAAAAGTAATCTCCATGATAGGTGAAAGTGGATCTGGAAAAAGCACGCTGCTTAGAATCATAGCGGGTCTAGAAATACAGGATAGTGGCGAGGTCTATCTGGGAGAAACAAAAATTCTTAACCCCTCCCAAAAACTGGTTTCCGGATATGATGAGATCAAGCTGATCCACCAGGGAAACCACCTGTACCCCAACTCCACCGTGGAGGAAAATATCTCCCGTCCATTGATAATGTACGATAAAGATTATCGGAACGAAAGGGTAGAGTACATTCTGAATATGCTAAATTTGACTTCTTTTAGAAATAAATTTCCAAGACAGCTTTCAGGGGGGCAACAACAAAAGGTGGCAATAGGAAGGGCACTAAGTATAGAGCCGGAAGTTCTATTGTTAGACGAACCCTTTAGCAGCTTAGATACTATTCAAAAAAGAGAGTTGATAGAGGAGCTTCGGTATATTTTTGATCAGATGGAAATGACTGTCATATTTGTCACTCATGATTTGGATGATGCATTGATGATGAGTGGAAATCTGGTGATACTTCAGAAAGGACAGATCGTTCAGGAAGGAAAGGCAAAAGATATATTCAGATATCCAGCTAATCAATATACAGCTAAACTTTTTAGCCATCTAAACCCAATAAGTAATAAAGATGATACTTTCATTCGTCCGATGGATATAATGATAAAGAATCAAGGGCCCCTTTCAGGAAAAGTACTAGAGAAGCAATTTTTGATACACTATAATCAACTCACTGTCCAATTAAAGGATGGTGCAATATGGAAAGTAGAAGATAAAGAGCGTATATGGGAGGTAGGAGAGGAGCTATATCTCGATTGGGAGGAATTAAAGGAAATTACCTTTGCCCACATTATTTCAAAATAGAGCAATCGATTTCTATATTTATTGCTACTAAATCTTAGAACACAAAAATGAGGTTGTGAACAGATTAGGGAGCTCCAATACTAGGTTTTATATAACATCTGAAGAAATTTTGTTCATAGGGGATAATAGGACGAATTTCAGCTTCAATAAATAATTCATTTAGAACTTCCCTTCGTCCCTAATATTTCCTACTTTTCCTAATGGTCCTCCCCATGCTCACCATGTACATGACCATGTGCTATCTCTACCTCTGAAGCTTCTCTAACTTCGATCACCTCTCCATCAAAATGGAGGTTGAATCCAACCAAGGGGTGATTAAAATCTAAGAGCAATTCACTACCCATATCTTTTACTACTTTTGCCTGCATAGAATATCCATCTTCGTCCATTAATGGGAGAAAACTTCCTTCTTCCAACATATTAGGATCAAATCCTCTTTCGGAAGTAAATTGGTCTTTAGGTAGGGCCATAATCATCTCATCATCGGCTTCGCCATAGGCTTCTTCTACATCTATTGTGAAGTTAAATTTATCACCCTCTTTTTTTTCAAGAAGTAGATTTTCGAATTTTTCAGGTAATCCACTGCTACCAAATAAAAAATAAAATGGATCCTCTTGGTCCCTTACCTCAGCACTAAATGGTTCAGATTCCTCTCCAGTTTTACTGACCTTCAATTCATAAGTAATTCCTACTACTCTGTTTTCTTCTATATTCATATTTTTATCTTTCTTAGGTAAATTTAACTATTACTATCTAAGGGCCAAACACCATTATAAAAACCTCGCTCAGTAATTAATTGTTCTGAACTATATAATTGCTAAAAAACATTTAATCGAGATAGCTGTTTTCTATATATAAACCAATATAAACCATTTTAACCAAAACAGCTATGAGTTACGATTTAGAGAGTTTCTATAAAAAGGGGGATGAATTTACTGTAGAAGATTACATCAGAAGATCCAAAAAGTCAAGGGAAGAAGCAGAAAAAGAGTTTGATACCTGGGTGAGAGAAAAAAGGATCGCTCGATCTGAAAGAACCACCGATAAGATAAATAATGAAGGACCTTTCTTCAAATTCTTTTAAAATAAATAAAGCCCAATCATTTTGGGCTTTATTTATTTTTATAAGGGGTTAGAATCAAAAAATGCCTCCAACTCTGTGGTCCATTGACTGTGGACTTTATTACACAACTATATTAACGATCTTACCAGGCACTACTATTACCTTCTTAGGAGCATTACCATCCAGCCATTTTTGAACTATCTCATTTTCCATAGCTGATTTTTCTATTTCATCTTTGTTAAGGCTTAGTGGCAATGACAGCTTAAGCCTCATTTTTCCATTGATGGATACAGGGTATTCATGGGCATCTTCTACCAGGAATTTTTCGTTGAATTCCGGATATGCCGCTTCTACCATGGAGTTCCGGTGACCCAGTAGTGACCAAAGCTCCTCAGCAATATGAGGGGCATATGGGGAAATAACGACAGCCAATGGTTCAAGAATCTCCTTTTTATTGCAGTTCAGTGCAGATAGCTCATTCACGCAGATCATAAAAGCAGAGACGGAAGTGTTAAAAGAATGACTATTCATATCATCCTCCGCCTTTTTGATGATTTTGTGAAGGGATTTCAATTCTTCTGGTCCCGCTGCAGCATCAGAGACGGAGAAGTTGCCATTCTTATCATGATAGAGTCTCCAAAGCTTTCTAAGGAATTTGTATACCCCATCTATGCCATTGGTATTCCAGGGCTTGAACTGCTCCAGTGGGCCAAGGAACATCTCATAAAGCCTTAATGTATCGGCACCATAGCGGTTGATGATATCATCCGGATTTACTACATTATATTTAGACTTGGACATTTTCTCTACTTCCGCCCCGCAGATATATTTTCCATCTTCGAGGATAAATTCAGTGTCTTGAAGATCCGGTCTCCAGGCTTTAAATTTATCAAGATTAAGTTGGTCATTATAAACGATATTCACATCCACATGCATTTCGGAGGTGTCATAATCATCTTTTAAACCATAGCTGACAAACTTATTGGTGCCCTTTATCCTGTACACAAAGTTTGATCTACCCTGGATCATACCCTGGTTGATCATCTTTTGGAAAGGCTCTTCGATCCCTACTGCTCCAATATCAAATAAGAACTTGGTCCAGAAGCGGGAGTAAAGCAGGTGGCCGGTAGCATGTTCTGCCCCACCGATATAAAGGTCCACCGCCCCCCAATAATCAGTTTTATCTTTATCTGCAAAAGATGCATCATTTTTAGGATCCATGTAGCGGAAGAAGTACCAGCTAGAGCCTGCCCAGCCCGGCATGGTGCTCAATTCCAATGGAAATTCACCTTCAGCAGTTTTATACGTCCAATCAGTAGCTCTACCCAAAGGTGGCTCGCCATCTTCTGTAGGGAGATACTTGTCCACCTCCGGCAATACCAGTGGCAAATCTTTTTCATCGATCAGATAAGGCATCCCATCCTTGAAGAAAACCGGTAAGGGCTCACCCCAATATCTCTGACGGGTAAAGATAGCATCACGCATTCTGTATTGGATTTTACCTTTTCCTATTTTTCTTTTTTCCAAAAATTCAATGCCTTTTTCCATGGCATCCTTCATTTCCAGACCGTTCAGGAAATCAGAATTCATGATGGTACCTCCTTTGCCGGGAAAAGATCCCTCTGCCATACTTCCTTCTATGACTTGACGGATCTCCAGTCCAAAATGGCTGGCAAAATTATAATCTCTTTCGTCATGGGCAGGTACGGCCATAACCGCTCCGGTACCATAGCCGGCTAGAACATAATCGGCTACCCAGATCTGGATTTCTTCACCGTTAAATGGATTGATGGCATAAGAGCCGGTAAAAGCTCCCGAGATGGTTTTGACATCTGTCATCCGGTCCCGTTCGGAGCGGTTTTTGGCCACTTCCACGTAGGCTTCCACTGTTTCTCTTTGCTCCTCAGTGATAAGATCGGCTACCATTTCGCTTTCCGGCGCTAAGGCCAAATACGTTACACCGTAGATAGTATCTACTCTGGTGGTAAAAACCTTGATATTAAGATCATGATCTTTCACTTGGAAGGTAACATCCGCACCGATGGATTTTCCTATCCAGTTTCTCTGCATTTCCTTGATAGGTTCAGCCCAATCCACTTTTTCCAGATCCTGAAGGAGGCGCTCGGCATAAGCTGTGATGCGCATGCTCCACTGCATCATCTTCTTTCTCTCCACTGGGTGGCCACCTCTTTCAGAGTAGCCATCTTTGACTTCATCGTTTGATAGTACTGTTCCTAATGCCGCACACCAGTTCACGGTGGTTTCAGCCAGGTAGGTCATTCTATATTTCAGGAGAATCTCCTGTTGTTGCTTTTGGGTATAATCTTTCCATTCATTGCCGGTGAAGTGATGGATATCCTCATCACATACAGCGTCTACATTCAAATTACCTTCCTCTTCGAAAATCCTGATCAGAGAATCTATGCTCACAGCTTTCTGCTGTTTGTTATCATAGTAGCTATTGAAGATCTGCATAAAGATCCACTGGGTCCACTTATAGTAGCTCGGATCAGAGGTCCGGACTTCCTTGGACCAGTCAAAGGCAAAGCCGATATTTTTCAGCTGTTCGGTATATCTGGCAATATTTTCCTCAGTAGTGATAGCAGGGTGTTGTCCTGTCTGTATAGCATATTGCTCCGCTGGAAGTCCAAAAGAATCATATCCCATGGGATGAAGCACATTGAATCCCTTCAGCCTTTTAAACCTGGTGACGATGTCAGAGGCAATGTATCCCAGTGGGTGACCTACATGCAGTCCAGCTCCGGAAGGATAGGGAAACATATCCAAAGAATAAAATTTAGGTTTAGAGGTGTCCACCTGTGCATTGAAAGTCTGGTTCTGTTCCCAGAATGCTTGCCACTTTTTTTCTACTTCTTGAAAATTATATTCAGCCATGTTTCAGCAAATCTTTTTACGGTTGAGGTAATAACTTGCAAAATTAACCAAACCTATCAGGTTTAGGCAACCTGAGAAGGTTTTTATTCAAAAGGATTTCATTTCTTAAGTTTTGATATGGTTCATATTTGATGTGTTTTTACACCAAACGTAGTAGAATTATGGCAAGGCAAAGTATCAGTTTGACAGAACCCAATGATATGTGGTTAAAATCTCAAGTGGAAAATAAGGAATACAGCAGCAAAAGTGAATTAATTAATGATTTAATCCGGCAGGCAAGAAAACAACAAGCACAAGTAGAGTGGATTAGAGATAAATTGGACTTAGCTGAAAAAAGTGGTTTTACAAGTAATAGTAAGGAACAAACTTTAAAGGAATCGAAATCTCAGCTTAATGGCTAATTATAGAATAAGTCAAATATCCAAAGAGGATCTAATCCGAATTCATCGGTATGGAGTTAAAAAATTTGGAGTAGCACATGCTGACAAATACTATGATTCTTTAATTCATGTTTTGAAGCGATTTCTGAGAGACCATATTCTTTTGAATCTGTTGATTACATAAATGAAGGATACAGGCGTTGTGAATGCGGTGCTGATACTATATTAATTTCAATATAAAAGACAGCATAGTGAACATAATGTCAATTATCGAAAGGCAAGATCTAGATCAGATTAAGTAATATTTTTTTTACTTTTCATAGTAAGAACAACCAATTGAAAATAATTATATAAACAATTTTTCCTCCCTCCATTTTATGTAAAGAGGATGATAATTAGAATTGTAACATATTCTTTCTAAAGCATTTAATTATCTTATATATCACAGGTTTACCAGAAAATCTTCAAATTCCTTCGTATTGAAATTGCTCATCCCTTCATGATAAAATACCACTTTGCCTTCAGGGCTGATGACCAGTGTGGTAGGGATGGACTGGCTCTGTAGGGTATTGTTTAATCCCTTATTGGCGTGTAGGACAGGAAATGTAAAGCCTTTGGCTGATATGTAATCTTTACTTTTAGTGAAATCTTTGTCCAAAGCTATCATCAAAAATTCAATATTATCTTCATCCTTGACTTTTTTATAGAGTTCGGAGATATGGGGCATTTCTGCTCTACATGGAGGACACCAGGTCGCCCACAAATTGATAAATAATGTTTTTCCTTTATAGGACTGTAGGTCTATAGTTTCCCCTTTCCAATTTAAAAAGCTGCCTGTGTATTCAAAAGGCATTTCCTCTCTGTTTTCCAATTCTACTTTAGGTTTAACCAAACCAGTGGATAATACCAAAGACTGCAGTCCTCCCATGATAGGAGTAATCAAACCTGTAAAGTATAACAGTCCGAATATGCCAATGACAATTCCAAAACTTTTAATTTCTTCTTTCCAATTCATAAGTTCTTACTAATGTAAGTACAATTTTACGGTAATCTCCTTAAAGAGTTGGTGACATCTGTTACTTACTATCTTATAATTTGTTGGAGGGGCAATATATTAAAAAAGTAAAGCTTCATATCTCGCTTTCACACTAAAGGAATTCTGCTCAATTTCTATTATTAAGGTATCAATTTCCAACCTAAAGCTGTATTGATGGTTTTCTTGACTAAATCTAAAGCTGTATTGATAGCTTTTTCTACCGCAAGTGCCTCTAGTCCGTCTACAGTCATTAAAGCTATGCGGAGACTACGTTTTTGAATATCTATATATATTTTTGCCTGTTCTTCACTGAGTATTTCCTGATCCTTTAGTCTTTCTATTGTTTCCAGGCTTTCGGTAAAGAGCATGATCTGTTTCTCAGCAAATGGCTTGGCCCTCTTCCAATTATGATCCAGTATGCTTTTTACAGCTACCATCATATCTTCATATATTTGCTCTTTGTTAAGTTTGGCCATATCTTTTAGATTTTGCTGTCTTATGAAGTACTAGGTTTTCCTCGCCGTAATGCCAACTGAAGTTTCAGTATGGAAGTAAAGGCGCTGGTAAAAGGTTTTTGAAGTTCGCGGATTTCCTCGGCGGATTTAAAACCCAACTCATGAAGCTTTTCGAGATTTGCGATCATTTCTTGCAATTCTATTATCTGCTGATGGGTTAATTGATTATTTTCTATAGCAGCAGTTCTGATTTCTAGTGTGTTTAATTTCACCTTTGCATCATCAAAGAATGGAATAAATTGAGATACTTGCGCCATAGGGGTGTTCAGGGTACGCTCAACCTTTACAAAATAAGTAGAAACACTTTGCTGTAATTCCGTGAGGGTTTTGGTGGTAAGCTCGTCGTAGTCACTCGGGATTTTTGCAGTGGTGCAGCTTTGAAGAGCGAAAAGCCAGATGCAAATTAACCATAAGCCACTTTTGTAGTTATTTATCATACTGAGGTGTTTCATATCTAATGACTAGATTAATTAATTATATAGTCTACCAGTATCTATAGCTTCTTCTACGAGGACTATTTCTGAAAATCCAGTTATCCCAGATATCATGGGCAAAGTATATTTCCAGTCCTACATTAAAAGTCATAAACCCATCCTTTCTCACATCAAGTCCACTTCCCCGCCGGATACGTCCACCGTTTTCTAGGATTTTATCTACATCTGGCTCACCATCCGCACGCAGGAAATTAGGATTACGGATGGCCATTCTCAAGCGGTTGGGATTTTGATAAAATTGAGTATCTCCATTTCCATCTGTAATGTCATAACCTATGTAATCACGAACCAGTTCTTCATAAAATTCACTCACATTGTAAGCACTGATATCATCCAGATAATCTGTATTGGTAAATCTATAATTAGCCTCTACCAAAAGGTCTACATATGGATTTAATTTGTACTTAAAACCTACTCCCATAGGGAATGTCATGATCACCCCGGGGTATTCAGTCCCTTCGGTCTGTAAGGGTCTTAAAGGAATCCACCTTCCATAATAGTCTGCATAAGGATTATTACTGCTGGCCCCTATGCCTACAAAAATATAAGGGTTCCAAAAATTTCTGGCATGATTATAAAGTTTGACTGGCTTCCAATAATATTCTATCAAAAAAGCCCCTTCAATATTTCTTGCCCTGAAATTCAGGTTACGTGGGATACGGCCACTTTTTGGATCGGCTAAATGGTCCTGCCCAGATATCTGGTAGTAGGTTAAATCCACTCTGGCTTTCATATGGGTTCCAAATGTATATCTCCCTGAGAGGGAAAAATTATAATCCGGCTGAATGCCTTCATCATATTTCCATAAAGAATAAAGTTCTCCAAAAAACTGAGTAGCACCGCCACTGGCCGAAATAGACCAGGGTTCTTCAAAACGGAAACGATATAAGCTTTGAGCATTTGCCTCCAAAGAAAGCAAAATCACATATACAAAAAATGCGGCGAATATGCGTTTCATTGATATGATGTTAAAAAGTAATGGAATTGCCCAATACAATATTTCTTTAATAACATTAACAGAAAATAAAGGTATTATTTTCTTCGGATTTTTTATGATGGATTGAGAAAAAAAATCCAAACAATTTATTTTTTTTAGAGGTATAGTTTTGAAATGGCTAATTAGAGCGTTAGCGGCAAGATAATTGATTGAAACGGTATAAAATTTTGTTTTTCCCAATAACAAATTTTTTTGGGCGTAAATCCTGATAAAAAATTAATTAATTTTGAAGATGAGTAAACAAAAAGAGGAACTAGAACATAGACTCAAACTACGTAATATAAAGCTTTCCGACTATGGTGATATCCGAGATATCATGACATCTATTTATAAGGAGCCAGGAGGGGCTTGGACTAAAGAAGAGCTGAAAAATCAGATTAAAGTATTCCCAGAAGGTCAGATTTGTATAGAAGATAATGGAAAAGTAGTGGCAGCGGCACTGAGTCTGGTAGTAGACTATAGTAAATTTGGGGATAACCATACTTATGATCAGATTACTGGCTTTGGCAAGTTTGATACCCATGATGAAAACGGAGATACCTTATACGGAACGGATGTATTTGTATCAAAAGATTACCGGGGTATGCGACTTGGTAGAAGGTTATATGATGCCCGAAAAGAACTATGCGAAAATTTAAATCTAAGGTCGATTATAGCAGGAGGAAGAATTCCAGGTTACAGCAATTACGCAGACCAGATGACGCCCAGGAAATATATTGACCTAGTAAAAAATAAAGAAGTATTTGACCCCGTCCTTTCTTTTCAGCTTGCAAATGAGTTTCACGTAAGGAAAGTTATTACCAAATATTTACCTGAAGATACGGACAGCCGCGCTTATGCTACTCTTTTAGAGTGGATCAATATCTATTACGAAAAAGAGGAAAAACTGATCGGAAACAAAAAATCAATTGTCCGACTTGGATTAGTCCAATGGAAGATGAGAAGGTTTAATAATGTCGATGATCTGATGCAGCAGGTAGAATTTTTTGTGGATACCGTTTCTGGTTACAAATCGGATTTCTGTCTACTTCCTGAATTTTTTAATGCTCCGCTATTGGCCGAGTTTAACGATATGGATGCTTCGGAGGCTATTCGTAACCTGGCCGATTATACCCAAGAGATTGTCACTCGGATGAGGGATCTGGCTCTATCTTATAATGTGAACATTATAGCTGGAAGTATGCCTGAGTATGATGGCAAGAAACTTAGAAACGTAAGTTACCTCTGCAGAAGAGATGGTACTATAGATAAGCAGTATAAACTTCACATCACCCCTGATGAGCAGGCATATTGGGGTTTACAAGGAGGCAATGGGATTAAAGTGTTTGATACGGATGCCGGAAGAATTGGGATTTTGATTTGCTATGATGTGGAGTTTCCTGAGCTGGGCAGAATATTGGCCGAACAGGAAATGGACATTTTATTTGTACCATTTTGGACAGATACTAAAAATGCCTATCTAAGAGTCAGTACCTGTGCTAAAGCTAGGGCTGTGGAAAATGAATGTTATGTAGCCATTACAGGGTCAGTAGGGAATCTGCCTCGGGTAGAAAATATGGATATCCAGCATTCACAAGCTGTAATTTATTCTCCTTGTGATTTCTCCTTCCCTCATGATGCAGTAGTGGCAGAAGCATCTCTTAATACTGAAACTACTATAGTGGCCGATGTGGATCTTGATCTATTGACTAAACTTCGCAAAGCAGGTAGTGTCCGTAATCTTGCGCAAAGAAGATTAGACCTTTATTCCATTCACTGGAAAAAAAATAAGTCATGAAGTTGAGGATGATTATCATGCGAGGTTCCATATTGCCGATCAAATAAATATATACAAATGAAATCGAGCAAGACACTCGTGCCAAACAAAAGGGTGGTAATCAATTCCAAAAAAATCCAATCCCGACCTTCGGCACGAGAGGAGTAATAACTATATTAAAAATTAATTATAAAGAAATGAAAGATTATTTCCCAAATGTAAGTCCTGATGTATGGGAAAAGGCCTCAAAAATTAAGCTACTCATAACAGATGTAGATGGAGTTTTAACCGATGGAGGGGTAATTTATGATGATAACCATCTGGAGTTTAAGCGCTTTCAGGTTAAAGATGGCCAGATAATTCGATATCTTAAAGAAAACGGTATCCAAGTAGGCGCCATAACCGGAAGAAATTCTAAAGTAGTCAAAAATCGCTTTGATGAATTGAAATTTGATTTCCACTTGCATGGAGTGAAAGAAAAATATGATATTTTTTTTGAACAGATAAGTAAGATGGGACTGTCAATTAAGGACTGTGCCTATATAGGAGATGATATTATTGATCTACCAATTCTGATGAACGTGGGTTTTTCTGCTGCCCCGGCAAATGCCATGGGATATATTTTGGATAAGGTAGATTTTGTCAGCGCTATGAATGGGGGAGATGGGGCTTTTAGGGAAGTAGCCGATATTATCCTCCAATCTCAAGGGAAACTAAAAAAAATAGTAGAAGATCTTGCGGTCAAGAGGTACGGAAAATAAATGTGTATAAATTGCCTATTCTCTAAAAAAATAACTTATAAATTGATTCATGGAGAGAAATAAAAAAAATATGAAAATCACTGATGATGTGGTTTTGGGAAATGAAAAGCCTGTTCTGTTTGCGGGCCCGTGCGCTGTGGAGAGTTTTGATATATGTATAGAGATAGGTACCCAGACAAAAGCCTTGGCCGAAAAATTTGGATTTTCATATGTGTTTAAAGCATCTTTTGATAAGGCAAATAGAACCAGTTCTTCCTCTTTTAGATCTATTGGCATGGATAGATCGTTGGAAGTTCTACAGCGTGTAGGTAAAGAACTGGGGGTTCCACTTGTTACAGATATACATGAGAGTTATCAGGCAAAGGATGTGGCAGAAGTAGTTGATGTATTGCAAATTCCAGCATTTTTATGCCGTCAGACAGATTTGTTGCTTGCTGCCGCAGAAACTGGAAAAGCGGTTAAAATAAAGAGGGGGCAATTTATGGCCCCGGAGGATATGCAGTATGCTGTTTCCAAAGTACGCTCCACAGGCAATGAAAATGTATGCCTTACTGAAAGAGGTTTTTCATTAGGATACCATAACCTCGTGGTGGATATGCGTTCCCTTCCTATTATGAGACAATTTGCGCCTGTGGTTTTTGACATCACACACAGTGTGCAACAGCCAGGTGGCCAGGGAGGCAGCAGTGGTGGAGAAAGGCATTTTGCCCCTTTCTTAGCTAGGGCAGCAGCTGCAGCTGGGGTCGATGGATTTTTTATTGAAACCCATCCAGAGCCTTCAAAAGCCCTTAGTGATGGGCCAAACCTTATTCCTTTAGATAAAATGGAAGCATTTTTAGAAATGCTAAAGGAAACATGGCTGATTGGTAAAAAATATGAGAATTTAAAGGTCTAATTCAGAAAAGGCTCACCTTGCTATATATGGCAAGGTGGCTATTTTGCTGTTTTTATTGATTATGAGGATTGAGAAATTACTCTTTTTTCTATTAGGTGTTTTTGCATAAATGATGTATTAAATTTTATATTTTTCAAAAATTGTTAAAAAAATATAAATTTTTAATGTGTTTTCACAACAAATAAAGCAATTATTTTTTTCGGCATAACCTTTGAGATGGGGGTATAGCAGAACCTTATTTTATATGAAAACTATACACTACCTTTTATTATTTCTTATATCTATGGCTGTTTTTTCCTGTGGTCAAGATCCCACTAAAGAAGAAATCAGTGAACAGCTAAGCCTCATGTCAGGTGATGCCAATAGAGATTCTTTGTACAATAAAGTATATTCCAATAATGATTTTCAACCCATCTGGGTCAAAGCCAATGGTTTAAACAACCAGGGAGAAGCTTTTCTTGAATATTTGGAAGAAGTAAAATATGATGGGCTTGATAAAACAGATTATTTATTCGATGAAATAGAATCATTAGTAAATGAACTTGCTGACAGTGATGATCCTGAACTTCATGCCGTATTGGATATGATGTTGAGCAATTCATTTATTAAACTTTCCCATGATTTGGACTTGGGAAAAGTAGACCCTACCAAACTAGATATGGAATGGAAAATAGAGTCTGAGTCTGTAGTGGAGGATTATTATGAACTCCTTTTGGATATTTCGAAAAACAATGCATCTGTTAGTAAAACACTTGATAGTTTAAGGCCTGATAACTTTAGGTATGAACAATTAAGGGCGTTGCTAAAGAAAGCTTTGGAAGAGGAAGAAAAAGAAATTGTGATTTTAAGCTTTGAAGGGAAAATTGAGCAAGGTGAAAGTCATGAGAAAATTCCTTTTATAAGGAGAAAATTAATTTCTACAGGGGATTTAAAATCTTATTCCCCAAGTGATTCTACTGTGTATGATGATAGATTGGCCGAAGGTGTCAAAACTTTTCAGACCAGACATGGCCTAAAGGATGATGGTGTCCTGGGACAGGATTTTATAGAAGCAATTAATTATAGTCATCAGGACCTTATCACTAAATTAAAAGTAAATCTTGAGAGATTCAGATGGTTGCCAAATTTTGTAGAAGGTGAAGGTGATAAAGTAATAGTCAATATACCAGATTTTTATCTAGACTATATCAGTGGGAATGATACGATTTTCACATCAAGGGTAGTAGTAGGTAAAGAATATAGACAAACCCCGGTATTCTCATCGAAAATGTCCTATTTGGTATTCAGTCCTACTTGGACTCTTCCGAGTACCATCTTATGGGAGGATGCTATACCCGCCATTCAAAAAGATAGAGGCTATTTAGAAAAAAATAAAATGCAGGTAGTTTCTACTGATGGAGAGCCGGTCGACGCTCGCAGCATAAACTGGGATAATGTAGAGAAGGGGAATTTTCCATATATGATTAGGCAGATACCTGGAGCTCACAATTCTCTTGGAAGGGTGAAGTTTATGTTTCCTAATGACTATAGTATTTATATTCATGATTCACCAGCTAAAGCGCTATTTGATAGAGATGAAAGAACCTTCAGCTCTGGTTGTATTAGACTAGAAAAACCACAAGAGTTTGCTTCTCTATTGCTCCAAGATAGTGGCTGGGATGATGCTGAGATTATTGAAGCTATGGATATGAAGGATGAAAAAAATGTAAACCTGGAAAAAAATCCTGAAGTCTGGATCCTATACCTTACCATCTGGGAAAATAAGGATGGACTGCAAATAAGAGAAGATATATATGATGGAGACAAGAAGCTTGCTGAAGCATTATCTCTACCAATTTCTAAGTATTTCTTATAGATAAAAAAAATTGTGATATTATATGAGCCATTACCCTTATTGGGTAGTGGCTTTTTTAATGTCTCGTAACAAAGGAGAATAGCCTTCATCTCTTTTACCATTCTACGGTTGACAGTCTGCAAAAAACAAATCTCAAATCTCTCAAGTTTTACTTTTATTCTATTTTGCTTATGGCATGAAAGCGTAAAAATAAAATTCATCTATAGCAGGGTTGTGTGAAATAAAAAAACGGCTCATAAGAAAGCTCTTATAATTCAAAGGAAAGATGATTTAATAAAGCATCTTACCCTTAGACCCACACTAAAAATTTCCTACTGGTTGACCCCTTTACAAAGTTTTATGCTTGCAGGGTATTATGGTAGACCCTTCCATAATTTTCGGACATCTAAGTGTAACTTAAGCTTATAAAAACAAAAAAGCCACCATTCGTACTTGAATGATGGCTTTTTTTAGCTTTTACTGGAAGCTAAAAATTCTTATGCTCTATTAATTAATTTACTCTTGGATATATAATCATCATCTTTTCCAAAAATGAATAAACACGTTTTGTCTTTAATCATGTCTATTATTTCTTTTGATGTATCAACAGGTAATGCTGGACATCCTAGGCTTCTACCTAGTCGCCCTGTACTGGTTATAAAATTTTCATTGGCGTATTCTGCACCATGAATTACTATTGCTCTGTCTCTTGCTTTGTCATTAAAACCTTTTTCAACTCCGTCTAGACGCAAGCTATATCCATGCTTGCCAAAATATGTCTCACCGGTCACGTAAAAACCTAGACTGCTCATGTAACTTGAATCTACATTTGAAAACTTCTCGGCCATAAGATTACCGGAATTTCTTCCATGAGATACCACACTGTTATGCAGGATCATACCGCTTTCTACGTCAATGATCCACATCCTTTTCTCCGTACTAGGCAGACTGAAATCCACTATAGTAAGTGTCTTCCCTTTTTCTATCTGCTTATTGTTCAATAGTTTATGATAACCATTCACAGCCATTTCCAATAAATTATCATTTGGTAAAACAAATAATTCATTTAGTGGGTTTGTGCTAACAAGCTGGACAAGGGCATCTTCAGCAGATATACTTACTTCAACGTCTTTATCAAAAGTATCATATGAATTGGAAGAGAATACGGGTGTAGCAATAAGAAGGGTTATTAGTGTCAGGGCTTTAATCATACTTAAACAAGGTTATTTAGAGTGAAATAGTTCCGTGGTTTTCGTTATGTTAATATGCAAAAGGTTGATGATTAACCTTTTACTTCTGATTTACAAGTAGACTAACCCACCAATGAACTGAATGGTTCCTAAATGTTGTTAAAACATTATGATTTGTAAACGGCCTCTAAATGGACTTATTGCAGTAAATCGTGATGATTAACAAAAAATTTTATGACTAATTTAAAAAAGTTAGCTTTGCACTTTGAAGCTATTATAAAAATATCTATAAATGAACGTTGCCGTTTTTAGAAAAGAGCACTTTAATGCTGCTCATAGATTACATAACCCGACCTGGTCTGACGAGAGAAACCAAGAGGTCTTCGGTAAATGCAATAACCCAAGTTTTCATGGTCATAATTATGAATTAATTGTAAAATTGGTGGGCCCTATAGATCCCAATACTGGATATGTATATGATATGAAAGTGTTGAGTGATCTTATTAAAGAAAATATTTTAAACAAATTTGATCATAAAAACTTAAACCTGGACACAGAGGAGTTTAGGGATACAAATCCTACAGCGGAAAATATAGCGGTAGTAATCTGGAAAATTCTCAGAGGTAAAATAGATAAAAATTTAGAGTTAATAGTTCGATTATATGAAACGGAAAGAAACTTTGTTGAATACGACGGGAATGGATCTTGATCGTGATTTTGATGAAATCGGTGATGAGCACGTTGGCACTTCGCCGGAAACCCCTCTGAGAGAAGATGCTTTCGAGATGGATGATGATATTAAAATGGAACTGATAGAAAAGCATTTTAAAGAAATCATGCACATACTGGGTCTGGACCTGGAAGACGACAGCCTTAAGGGTACCCCTCGAAGAGTAGCCAAGATGTATATTAAGGAAGTATTCAGCGGACTTGATCCTAAGAATATGCCTATTCCTAAATTATTTGAAAACAAGTACAAATACAATCAGATGCTGGTGGAGAAGGATATTACCTTCTATTCTCACTGTGAGCATCATTTTGTACCTATAGTAGGTAAGGCCCATGTGGCCTATATTTCAAATGGACATGTAATCGGGCTGTCCAAGATCAATAGGTTGGTGCAGTATTTTGCAAAGAGACCACAAGTTCAGGAAAGGCTTACTATGCAAATTGGCAATGCCTTTAAAGAGATACTGGGTACCGAGGATGTGGCAGTGATAGTAGATGCTCATCATATGTGCGTATCATCCAGAGGAATACAGGATGTAAACAGCAGTACAGTCACTTCCTACTATGGAGGGAAGTTTGAAAAAGATGAACAGACTAGAAATGAATTCATGCAATATATAGCTATGGACCACAAAGTTGGACTATAGATCAAAGGA
>DATHVH010000167.1:0-7387 GCA_035461405.1 Anditalea sp. | reverse complement strand
CAGCTATCTGGATGAAGCACTTTCTGGTATCAAGATTATAAAAGCTTTTAATGCCACTGAGACTATTAAGAATAAATTTCATCATGAAAACGAGAGATATTCTGAATTGAACAAGAAAATGGTAAAGCGCCAACAACTTGGTTCTCCAGTTTCAGAGTTTCTAGGTGTGTCTATGGTGGCATTGATTGTGCTTTATGGAGGATCATTGATTATAGATAATCAGTCACAGCTCAGCCCTTCGGAATTTATAGCCTATATCGCAATCTTTTCACAGGTAATGAGACCTGCTAAAGCCATCACAGAATCATTCAGTACTGTACATTCCGGAATAGCTGCTGGAGAGAGAGTACTCCAGCTGATAGATGAGCAGCCGGAGATCGTGGATGCACCTGGGGCCAAAGTGTTGCCAATGTTTGAAAAGGAGATAAGATTGTCATCAGTTAATTTTTCATACCCAGGCAGGGAGGTATTAAAAAATATTGATATAATAATTCCAAAAGGTAAGACGGTAGCGCTCGTTGGTCCGTCAGGGGGAGGAAAGTCAACTTTAATGGATTTAATCCCAAGATTTATAGAACCGCAGGAAGGAACCATTACAGTAGATGGGCATGATATCACTAAGGTAACTATGGAATCTTTGCGAAAGCATATCGGTGTGGTAAACCAAGAGTCAATTTTGTTTAATGATACCATCCGGAACAATATAGCTTTTGGGAATCCTGATGCCAGTATGGAAGAAATTATAGAGGCTGCTAAAATAGCCAATGCGCACGATTTTATCCTGCAGACAGAATATGGATATGATACCAATATCGGTGACAGGGGCATGAAGCTTTCGGGAGGACAGAAGCAGCGGCTGTGCATCGCAAGAGCTGTATTGAAAAATCCACCTATTATGCTCTTGGATGAAGCTACTTCGGCTTTGGATACAGAGTCTGAGAAGCTGGTACAGGATGCACTGAACAAGCTGATGCAAAACCGGACTTCACTGGTGATTGCCCATAGATTGAGTACTATTCAAAATGCTGACATGATTATTGTACTTGAAGATGGCAAGATAATAGAAAAAGGTACCCATCAAGATTTATTGGTAAATGAAGGTATCTATAGGAAGCTTGTAGATATGCAACAATTCAGTGAAACAGATCATGAATAAAAATCTAAATATCCCTTTAGTTTCTATTGCTTTATGTACTTATAATGGAGAAAAGTATTTAAAGGAGCAGTTGGATAGTTTGGTAAACCAGACTTATCCAAATATTGAGATTTTAGTATTTGATGATTGTAGCACTGATGGGACGATGAATATATTGAATCAATATGCGTCCAAATATTCATTTTTTAAAGTCACTCAAAATGAAAATAACTTAGGTTATGTGAAGAATTTTGAAAAAGCCGTTAAATCCTGCAACGGTGAATATATAGCACTTTCTGACCAGGATGATATATGGGATCTAAATAAAATTCAGTTACAAGTAGATGCCATGAATGGTCATCTTTTAGTTTATCACGACTCTGAATTTATAGCAGATAATGGTAAGAGTTTTAATAAACATATGAGTGATATTATAAATTTGTACCATGGTGATAGGCCAGAAACATTTTTATTGTTCAATTGTGTATCGGGACACAGTTGCCTAATAAGTCGGGAACTATTAAAATTTACTTTACCCTTTAAAAAGGGTTATTATCATGATCACTGGCTGGCATATATAGCAGCCAATCATGGTACTATTGGATTTGTAGATAAGAGTTTAGTGAAATATAGACAGCACCCCGAAAGTAACACTGATATTCTACGAAAAAAAGTCAAAAAAAATGAAGCTTATCATGCTAATAGAGATGTAAGTAAATTAAATAACGATCTCAAATGGTTAAAATACTGTGCAAGTTATCCTAAAAATAAAAACCCTGATTTCGTAAATAAATTTACTTCCCTATTTAAAGAGAGAATGCACTCTTTTATTTCTATGGATTATGCTAAGTTTTTGTATAAAAACAGAGACAAAATTCTATATATACAAAAGATGAGCTTAGCTAACAAAAATAAATACATTTATAGGCAGGTATGGGGACTTCCAGCGAAACTTATATGGGGCAGATTTTTCAATTGATTATAAGGTCTTTTTTAGATAATAGAAATAAATTTTAGAAAACAGCTTCAATCCCATCTTCGGAGAAGCATAGCTATTTAATATCATTTGAAGAATTACTTTTTTCGAATAGCCCAATGAAATCATCTGGTCTATTAGCCTTTTAAAAGCAAATTTTTCGGTAAAAAAAATCATCTCTTCTGATATTTGAGGGAGATGGATAGGCAAATGCGCATTCCATTTAGTGTGGAGGATTAAGATAGTATCCAGCCATTTTTTATCAAAATTACCTTCCGAGAGATGTTTTATCAGCACTTCATAAGTGACTACTATTTTATACTCTTGCCTTACACTTAGTGAAAAATCAACATCATATCCATGAAAGTGCTTAAACAAATCTTCATCAAAGGGGTATTTTTCTACTACCTCTTTCCGACTACAAAACCATACACCATCTATGGCCACTACTTCACTTAGCTTTTCGTTTAGAGGATTGTGTTCGACTAGAAAATCATCGTTATCTTTAAATTTATAGCCTTGTATGATATGCTGGAAAGATTTTAAAGGACTAGGTAATTCCTCACAGTGCCATCCTGAAGGTGCAAGTGCCTTATAACCACCACCAGCTATCCCCACAATTCCTACTTGAGGGTCTTGTAGTATGTCAATGCATTTTTGACCCCATGAAGTAGTTTCAAATACCACATCTTCATGCACAAAACATAAATAATCAAAGGTAGCTTTTCTCGCACCTTCATTATATACAGCAGTGATACCTCGGGGATTAACTTTATTATTGATTGCTATAATTTCATATGGGATTCCAATAGTATTGGCTATATTTTCTTGGATTTGAGATAAATTTTCAGAATCGATAGAACAGATGATGATGCTCAGCATAGGAAGTAATTCACTTGAGATGATGATTTATTCTAAATTTTTTAAAATCTGTATATTACATTAAAAATAATTTTACTCATTTTTTAATAACAAAATATAGTGATCGCCATATCAAAGGTTTCACAGATCGTAGTTTTGTCTACAAAAGGTTTTTTTCTAGCACTTGATTCTTTAATGTGGTATTTGAAACCCTCTTCCTGCATCTGAGCCAAAAGCTCATGTAGAGTTTGGGGCTGATACATATGGTTGTGATACTCAAAAAAGATGTGATTGACCTGACCTAACAGACCTTTGCAGGATTTAAGCACTTCCACTTCGGCTCCCTCTATATCTATTTTGAGGAAATCTACTTTATCGTTTAAATAATCTCTAAGAATAACTGTTTCCACTTGATTGATTGGTTGGTTAGACTTTTTATATAGATTGTTCACTCTTCCCCCCATACCGCCATCGGAATGAAAGGTAAGAGTTTCCTTTTTTGTCCAAACAGCTTTTTGATATATAGTGACATTTTTTAACCCAAAGGTTTTTACATTTTCCTCCAGTACTTTGAAAATAGCTTCCTCGGGTTCAAAAGCCAAAATTTGATGATGGGGATAATGAAGGGAAAAATAAAGTACACTTAATCCCATATTCGAACCACAATCAAGAATAATTCCACCTCTTTCTACCTTTGGATTGAATTTATATAGTTCTTCTAAAAATAGCTCTTTATATGTCGCTACAAAACTGGCAGCATGGTGATATTTAAATGGCTTTGAGAAAATGTTGGTATAACCAGATGAATTTATGGGAAGCTCAGTCAACCTATTTAATTCTTCGGTAACTTTATCATCAGATCTGGAATTTTTTGATTTAAATATTTTTTTGGATATACTCGATATGACGCCCATTTAGAATCTACTGTTATGCGGAAGGGAATTAGCTGAATTTTTAAATATAACTGAATTTAGAGTAAATCCCTTCGATTAAATAGAGATAATCTTAATTTTATCTGAATACGATTTAATTTAAACCACCTTTAGGTCAATATTGTAAGCAAAGTTTTAATATGGCACTTTTTTTGGTTTATGGCGATTAACAAATCTTTTATACCTTATGACCAAGAAAATATTAATACTCTTAGCGATGGTACTGATTATCGACGGATGCGCAAGGGTTCCCCTCAGCGGAAGACGGCAGCTTAGTATCATCGGCAATTCAGAAATCCTTCCTATGTCTTATGACCAGTACAGCCAGGTGATGGCTGAAAGTAAGGTGGTGACCCAAACACCTGAAGGTCAGCAGGTAGTGAAGGTAGGAAATAGGATAGCCAAAGCTGTAGAAGTATATTTGAATGAAAAAGGATATGCTGATGAGCTGGAAGGTTTTGCCTGGGAATTTAACCTTATCGAAAGTGATCAAATCAACGCTTGGGCTATGCCTGGCGGTAAAGTAGCTTTTTATACAGGTATCATGCCTGTTACGCAGGGTGAAGCTGGTGTGGCCGTGATTATGGGCCATGAGGTGGCACATGCCATAGCTAATCATGCACGTGAAAGAATGTCTCAGGGCTTGGTGGCCAATGGACTTCTTGGAGGACTTCAGGTGGCTATGGGCCAAAATCCTTCCCTTACCCAGACCCTTTTCCTTCAAGCAGTAGGATATGGTGGACAGGTAGGTATGCTTAAGTTTTCCAGAGATCAAGAACTTGAAGCAGATGAACTTGGCCTTACCTTTATGGCAATAGCTGGATATGACCCCCGTGAAGCACCTAGATTTTGGGAAAGGATGGAAGCTCAGGCGGGCGGCGGAGCAAGACCACCAGAATTTCTTTCTACCCACCCAGGTCCAAATAGAAGGATCGATCAGTTAAATAAAATGATGCCTGCAGCCATGGAATATTATAATAGGAATAGATAATAAACCAGAGTAAAAAATGAATCGGTTATTTTTAGAAGTCGCAAAAGACTTTTGATAAAATAAAAAATAAGTTATTGCTTATAGAGGCTCCACCAGTGTGGAGCCTTTTTTTATGAGATTTAGAGGTCCTGAAGGCGAAATCAAAAGTGTATAAATTTTATTATTTACAATAGTGTTTCAGTTCTTTTGACGATACATTCATTAGGAATATGCTAAATACCTCTAGAAGTATTCATAAAAAATTTCAATAATTTTTAGTTTGAAGATGAAATATAAGGATGGTTTTTATATTTTAGCACCTAGGTAATCTGTTTGGATTCCGCACATTTTTATATGACAAATTTAATATATGAAGAATTTAAAATTTTTAATAATTCCAGTTTTCAGTTTAATCACCTTATTTTTCAGTAATAATGTATTTGGCCAGCAGGTGGCCTACTTAAATAAATATGAGTTTCTGATCAAAGATTTGGACTTATATGAACCCGAATATTATACTTTAACCTCTATAGAAGAAAATAAAATTATAGTGAAAAAGTACAGTATGGATTCCGTATTAAGGAGTGAAAAACATACTTTAAACTTAAACCTACCTTCAAACCTCAATGTAGATAATGTTCAATTCAAAGAACAAATCTTATTTCTAACTGAGTACAATAAAGAGGGAAATCTATGTCATTATCAAAAAATGATAGGCCCCAACAAGATTTTCGATCAGGTGTTTTACGATAATAAAAAGATTAAATACCAAAAAATCATATTGGAAGATGTAATTGTAGATGAAACATACTATGAAGAAGATGGAACGCCTAGAGATATAATCGTAGAAAAAAAGGCTGAACCATTAGGAGGGGTGAAAGGATGGCATACTTTCTTAAGTCAAAATCTAAAGTACCCAAAACAAGCTCGAAATAATAGAGAAGAGGGTGTGGCTTGGCTTTATTTTAAGATCAATGAGGATGGAAAAATGAGTGATCTGGATCTAATGAATCCGGAAGATGTTTCACCCATTTTAGCAAAAGAAGCATTGAGAGTATTGGGAGCCTATCCTCATAATTGGGTGCCTGCTACATATGATGGCAAACCTATCAGTTCAGAAATGAAGTTACCGTTAAGATTTAAAATCTAGTGATGGATTAGAGCATAAATGAAATTTTTAGATGGCGCTAATAATATATATATATATATATAGTTAATTTTCTGGAAAAAAGTATCATCTGAGCTACCTATCAACTTGTTGTCATAATGCATAATTTGTCTTTATTATTAAACTGATAATTGGTTGGATTGTGTTGTTATGTTTGAACAAATGTGCTCTTAAACTTTCTCCGGCTTTAGCCGAATTGCGCCGTCAAATTTCGGCTAAAGCCTGAACCCAACACTGACACCTTAACCCTTACCTAAAGGTAAGGGAAATTGGAAGTAGGAATCTTGAAGCAGTTCGATATATCCATCTTCTCACAACCTTGATTTCTGTTAATCTGTGTGGAATTCTTTCGAAAAAAATAGGATACATGTCTTCCAATTTCCACTCGCTTTAGCTAGTGGTTAAAGTTCTAAAATAATTTTCAAGGCTTTAGCCGAACTGCGACGTCAAATTTCGGCTAAAGCCAGCACTTGACACTGGGACCTTAACCCTTACCTGAAGGTAAGGGAAATTGGATGTAGGAATCTTGAAGCAGTTCGATATATCCATCTCCACACAACCTTAATTTCTGTTAATTCTGTGTGGTAACCTTTCATCAAAAAGAGGATAAATGTCTTCCAATTTCCACTCGCTTCAGCTAGTGGTAAAAGTTCTAAAATAATTTTCAAGGCTTTAGCCGAATTGCGCCGTCAATTTCGGCTAAAGCCTGCACTTAACGCTGGGACCTTAACCCTTACCTGAAGGAAAGGGAAATTAGATGTAGGAATCTTGAAGCAGTTCGATATATCCATCCCCACACAACCTTGATTTCTGTTAATTCTGTGTGGTAACCTTTCATCAAAAAGAAGATACATGTCTTCCCATTTCCACTAGCTTCAGCTAGTGGTTAAAGGGCATTTTTTTCTGGCTTTAGCAAAACTGCGCCCGTCCGATTGCGGCTAAAGCCTTGACCAATAAATGAGGGCTTAAACCCTTACCTGAAGGTAAGGGAAATTGGATGTTGGGAACTATGAAACAGTTCATATATCCATCTTTTTACAACCTTGATTTCTGTTAATCTGTGTGGAATCCTTTCGAAAAAAAGAAGTTACATGTCTTCCAATTTCCACTAGCTTCAGCTAGTGGTAAAAGTTATAAAATAATTTTCAAGGCTTTAGCCCAACTGCGCCGTCAAATTTCGGCTAAAGCCTGCACTTAACGCTGGGACCTTAACCCTTACCTGAAGGAAAGGGAAATTGGATGTAGGAATCTTGAAGCAGTTCGATATATCCATCCCCACACAACCTTGATTTCTGTTAATTCTGTGTGGTAACCTTTCATCAAAAAGAAGATACATGTCTTTCAA
>DATHVH010000166.1:0-5177 GCA_035461405.1 Anditalea sp. | reverse complement strand
TTAAATTGTTTTGATCACCTCTGCATAATTAGTTCCTCTTCATCCTGAATAGCAGATTTCATGTCCAAAGTATATTCATTTTCAGCATTTATCTTATCCATGATTTCCTCACACAAGGTATCGGTTATCAAAAATCTCGCATACACTATAGTCTTTTTAAGTAGATTAATTTTATCTGAGCAGGTTCGTCCCAGACTATATAATCCCGACCTAATGTATTGATCAATTGCACCATATAGATGGGGTCCATTGCGAAATAAATGCTCCCCCCCAAAGATAGATCCTACATAGTTTCTTATCTTCCAGACATTGCTTAGCTTTATATGAACCTCTATACAGTCATCGGAAACGAAGCGTATTCTACCTCCCTGTACGTCGATAGGCAGGGAAAATTAGAGGTAACTTTCTTAAATCTGGACTTTTAAGTTTCCTGCTTTTCAGTTTTGAATACAATTTTCATATTAAAGAATAAATGTAACCAGAGTGAGGTCAGTGCATTTCAGCTTTCAAAAATCACTTTGTCTGCCTGCGAAAACCAGCTCTGATACATAGGGGTATGAATAGCCTCTACTCGGTTTCTTTTTACTTTGAGCGTGGGAGTAAGCAGACCATTGTCCACCGACCAATCTTCTTTCATGATCACAGCCTTTTCGATTTTTTCATAGGCTTGAAGTTTATTGTTTACTTCGATCAATGTGGTACTTAATGACTTGCTTAATTCATCTTTGGCTTTTTGTTTACCCGACTCTGAAGGTATGATCAATGCAATAGGCTGGGCTATACCTGTTCCTACCACACAAACTTGGTCAATATCAGTGTTTTTAAGTAGTTCCAGTTCGATGGGTGCGGGACTTATGTATTTACCCTTATCAGTTTTAAATTGGTCTTTGATTCTACCGGTAATGGTAAGATAGCCATCATGATCATATTCACCAATATCACCTGTTTTCAAGAAACCGTCTTCGGTAAAAATTTCAGCAGTCTTTTCTTTTTCTTTGTAGTATCCTATGGTCAGCGATTTATTTTTGATCAGCACTTCCCCTTCTGGAGATAGCTTGGTTTCTACCCCGGGTAAAGGTTTACCCACAGTGCCGAATTTATTTCTGCCTGGAAAGTTAAAATGAGAACTTATACTATCCTCTGTCATCCCATAGGCCTGATTGATTTCTATACCTAGCCTATTAAACCACTCCAATAAATCTATAGCTATAGGAGCCGCCCCGGCAAATACAAGTGAATCACTCAATCCCAGTTTATAGCGAAGCTTCTTTTTAATAATGCCTGAAACGATAGGAATCTTTAAAAGTAAATCCATTTTTTTCTGAGGCAGCTTGAGTAAAATTTTTTCTTTGAACTTCTGCCATATCCTTGGCACACCGAAAAACAATTGTGGCTGAACGGACTCTAGGTCTTGGGCGAAGGTGTCCAGAGATTCTGCAAAACTGACTACCCCACCTTTGTACATACTTACGATTTCGATACCTATTCTTTCTGCTATATGTGAAAGTGGCAGATATGAAAAAAACCTTCCAAAGTCCGGTAAAGGGTAAGCCTTGATAAATGTATTGGCGACTTCGTTAAAAGAGCTTACTTTATGCATTACCCCCTTAGGCGCTCCCGTCGTTCCCGATGTATACATGATAGTAAGGAGGTCCTCCGGCTTTTGAATATGGATATCTTTAAGTGGCTCGTTTTTTTTAATTAATTTATCCCAGCAATGATCTTCATGAATTCCATATAGTTCAACACCAATCTTTATGATGCCTTTAATTCCTGGTTTTTGACTTTCATAGTTATCCAATTTACCTATGAATATGGCTTTACTTTCACTATGAGTAAGGATCTGACTGATACTATCCGGGTCCAGCGTAGGGTAGATGGGTATGGATACTCCTCCTGCCATCATTATAGCCAGATCAGCCATTAGCCAGTGGGCACAGTTTTTTGAGAGTAGAGCAATGTGGGGATTCGGTCCAAGGTTTAGTTTTTTTATCGCAGAGGCCATCCTCCGGATTTCTTCATCAGCTTTGCGATAAGAATATTCAATGAATTTGCCATTAATGGGCTGCCTTAAATAAATATTATCGGGTGTGTTTTTTACCCAATAATTAAATGCCTCAAGTGGAGAATTAAAAGTCTGCATAGGTCTCTGGGATATTTGTTATCATCAATATATAAAAATTGGTGTAAAGGATAAATGATTGATCTTATATTTTTAGGGTATAGTAGTCTTCCGATATATAATATCGAAAATAAACAAGTAATTTTTAATATATGAATTGGGAAGAACATGAGGTAAATCTGAATTTTCCTGAATATTGATCCTCAGGATAGGTCATAAAAATAATAGCTGATAAAGCATAGATAGAAGATGGGGTTAAATTCTCCAAAGCATTTAAATAAAAATTTAAATCCAAATGGATATATTGGGTAACAAAAATTTTGTGTGGTTTAATAAAATTCTATATGGTCCGATATCTACTTTTATTTATTTTTTTTATTGTAATGACGAGTTGCCATATGGTTCGGATATCGGATGAGTTATCGATTGACGAGCTTACTATTGCAGATATTCATCAGAATTATGAAAATGGGAAATATACAAGTGAAGAATTGGTAGAGGCATATATTCGAAGGATTAAACAACTAGATAACAATACCAATTCAATCTCAATTGTCAATCCCGAGGCAATCTCTATAGCAAAAAACTTAGACAAGGAATATGGCCAAACAAGAATTTTAAGACCTCTTCATGGTATTCCAATAATAGTCAAAGACAATATAAACACCAAGGGTCTACCTACTACGGCAGGGGCCTTGGCACTGAAAGATTTTATCCCTGAGGAAGATGCTTTTATTATTAAAAAACTGGTTGATGCTGGGGCTATTATTCTAGCTAAATCAAATATGGCCGAATGGGCATTTAGCGCCAGGCACTCCGAAAGTTCTACAGTGGGTACTACACGTAACCCATATAATTTAGATTATGTACCAGCAGGTTCCAGTGGTGGGACTGCCGCTGCTATAGCCTCCAATTTTGGTTCGGTCGGATTGGGTACAGATACGGGAAATTCTATCAGAGGGCCATCTTCGCATAATGCATTGGTGGGTTTCAGGACTACCTTGGGACTGGTGAGCCGGTCTGCTATTGTGCCGCTTTATTTAAGAAATGATGTAGTAGGACCTATGTGTAGAACGGTGGAAGATGCAACCAAGGTATTGGGAATATTAGCTGGATATGACCCTGCGGATCCGCTGACAATTCACTCCCAGGGTAAGGCTTCCGCTAACTATACTCAATATTTAAATAAGGATGGACTAAAAGGGGCTAGAATAGGCGTCTTTAGGACTCTAAGTGAATGGGACCCCGACCCGAAAATTAAAGATTTGTTTGAAAAGGCTATTTCTGATATGCAGAAAGAAGGAGCAGTTATGGTAGATGATGTGATTATAAAAGATTTTGAGGAACTTAGCCAAAATCAGTGGTGTGCTACTTTTCGTCACGACCTAGAAAATTTTTTGGCAACCTATGTGAAACGGGATACGATGCAAAGCCTTGAAGATGTGATAAGGGTAGGCACTAAGTCTGAATTTGCTCAAAGTCGTTTGACCATGATGAGAGATACTGATGCTAGAGGGGATAATCCGGAAGTTGACTGCGGGGATGCTTATAAAGATGTAAAGAGAATAGCTTTTAGAGAAGCTATAGAAAAAGTCATGGATTCACTGCAATTGGACGCAATAATCTACCCCACCTGGAACAATAAGCCAGCTAGAATAACTCATTTTTCTGAAGAGTATAAAGGGGATAACAGCCAGATCATAGCCCCACATACCGGCCAACCTGCTTTTACAGTTCCGATGGGTTTTATAGAAGGGGGCTTGCCCGCTGGTATACAGTTTCTTGGAAAAATGTACAGTGAGCCTACGCTCATCAAACTGACCTATGCCTATGAGCAGTCAACTTTACATCGAAGACCTCCATCAAATTAGAATATTTTTATAGAAAGGGAAGGTTATTGTTGAATCTGTGCTTATTAGAATAATTGAGTAAAAAGCAAAAAGAAATGGCTGATGTCGGTTTTGAGATATCGGTTGAAAAAAAGTATGGAGTAAGAGATGAAGACTAAATTATGGAAAAATGAAGATGAGCATTGGAAAAGTAAAATAATACCCAGGATTAAATACGAACGAGAAGATTTGGGTCTTTTCTTAATGTGGTGGTTCATGGTAATACTCAACCCCTTCTTGATACTAAAATCTTGATACTTAATACTAAGAAAAATATAGCAACTATTAACTTAAAATTAATTCAATATGAAACCAATTAAGCTTTATTACATTGTTATATGGGTTTTACTGCTGGGAGTATGTCTTCCTGTCTTAGCTATAGATGTTTCTGACACTCGACTACTATCTGAGCCGGCAGTAAGTCAGAATCATATCGCTTTTATCTACGCAGAGGATTTATGGGTGGCCAATAAAGATGGTTCTCAGGCACGAAGACTTACTGCTGATCATGGCGTAGAATCACGCCCTGTCTTTTCGCCGGATGGAAAGATGATCGCTTTTAATGCTCAATATGATGGCAATACAGATGTTTTTATAGTTCCCGTCATAGGAGGAGTACCCAAGAGGCTGACATGGCATCCTGCTACTGATCTGGTTAGAGGATTCACTCCTGATGGTAATCAAGTGTTGTTTGCTTCCCAACGAAATTCATTTACCAACAGGTATTTTCAGCTCTTCACCATATCAGTGGATAGTGGAAAAGAAACAGAGCTGCCAGTTCCCAACGCTTTTTGGGCTTCTTATCATCCATCTGGAGAAAAAATGGCTTATACACCTTTAGGTGACAGATTTACCCAATGGAAAAATTATAGGGGTGGGACCATGACACGGATATGGTTATATGATATAATGGGTCATGGAGTAGATGAAATACCCAAGCCTAATGGAGGAAGCAATGACAGCCAGCCGATATGGATAGGAGATAAAGTTTATTTCACCAGTGACCGTAATGGCGAATTTAATCTTTACAGCTTTGATCCATCCAATAGAAATATTGAACAGCATACGGATTTTGAGGATTTTCCGGTAATAAATATTTCAGGATCTGGAGAGGAAGTCATTTTTGAACAGGCAGGTTATCTTCATTTACATAACGTAAATACAGA
>DATHVH010000165.1:0-4437 GCA_035461405.1 Anditalea sp. | reverse complement strand
GACAGCATTGGTTTCCTTCATCTTATTGACCACATTCACCTCGCCTACAGCAGCAGCGTTATATTCTCCATTGTGCTTTTCGGTCACATCTCTCAGTGCGCGGGTAGAGCTAAGGTTGGAGACTGTATTACCCGGTGTCTGTGAAAGTACATAGTCGGCTACCGCCACCAGGGTATATTCTTCACCGAATGCCGCACCGTCCTCATTAATGAAAGCCAACCGATCCACATCCGGATCTACTACTATACCTAGATCAAATTTCCCTTTCTTAAGCTTAGCTGATATATCCCGAAGATTTTCAGGAAGTGGTTCTGGATTATGCGGAAAATCCCCGTTAGGTGTACAGTACATTTCTTCGATCACTTCCACCCCAAGGGCACGAAGCAATTTGGGAAGGGCTATACCTCCTGTAGAATTAACACAATCAATCACTACTTTGAATTTTTTGGAAGCTATGGCTTCTTTGTCCACCAGCTTAAGATCTAGTACATGCTGCACATGGCGATCTATATAATCATCTATCTGGGTATAGCTTCCAAGCTTACGTACTTCAGCAAAGCTGAAATCTTCTTTTTCTGCTTTCTCCAGGATAGTTTTTCCTTCTTCATCTGAAATAAACTCACCGCTGTCATTAAGCAGCTTGAGTGCATTCCACTGGATAGGATTATGACTAGCCGTAAGGATGATGCCTCCGCCTGCTTTTTCTAAAGGCACAGCTAATTCCACAGTAGGGGTAGTGCTAAGACCTAGATCTATTACATCTATACCCAACCCTTGGAGTGTCCCTATTACAAGGCGGTTTACCATCTCTCCTGAGATCCTGGCATCTCTGCCCACGATCACTTTAGGATTATTTGTCTTCTCTATCAGCCATGAACCGTATGCTGATGTGAACTTTACTATATCGACAGGGGTAAGGCCTTCACCCACTTTTCCACCTATCGTCCCTCTAATACCTGAAATCGACTTTATTAACGCCACGCAAGAATAATTTAAGTTTTTTATAAAAAAAGCTCTGAAATTGGTTCAGAGGGTGATTGATTATTTGAATTTCGCTAAAACTTTGTTGACTTCCGAATCCGGATTTCCACAGGCCTCCCCTTCGTCCATGGTTTTACCACAGTAGCCGCAAGCTTCGCCTGTTTTGTTGAGATATGGGTTTTGAGAAGCACAAGTGCCTTTAAACTGCCCATTTTTCAAAAACAAAAGCCTTACAGACATCAGAATGAAGAACAAAGCAATAAAACCCAAAGTCAAATATAGAGTTGTCATATCAAATTAATTTGCACAAATTTACGTAATACTTTCAAAACGTCCACATATTACTTATAGTTTCACTCGCCCCATGTCAGAATTATCTTCCCGCCAATCTCAGCTCGCTTCATTCGATAAATTGCTCACCGTAATGGATGAGTTAAGAGAAAAATGCCCTTGGGATAGAAAACAAACCATTGAGAGCCTAAGACATCTGACCATCGAAGAAACTTTCGAGCTCAGCGATGCAATTTTGGACGGGGATATGGAGGAAATAAAAAAAGAATTGGGCGATATTTTATTGCATATCGTCTTTTATGCCAAGATAGGTTCAGAAAAAAATGCTTTTGATATCAGCTCCGTGATTGATTCCCTTACAGAAAAACTCATCCGAAGACATCCACATATATATGGAGATACCATAGCCGCTGATGAGGAAGCAGTTAAGCAAAATTGGGAAAAGATCAAGCTGGGAGAAAAAGGAAACAAAAGTGTATTGGGTGGTGTGCCCCGGTCACTTCCAGCCTTGATCAAGTCTATGAGGATACAGGAAAAAGCACGTGGTGTAGGATTTGATTGGGAGGAAAAGGAACAGGTGTGGGAAAAGGTAGAAGAGGAAATGCAGGAATTTAAAGCTGAATTCAATGCGACTGAGCCCGAAAAAATTGATAAAGTCAAGGCAACAGGAGAATTTGGGGACTTATTGTTCAGTCTTATAAATTACGCCAGGTTCATCGAAATCAATCCTGAAGAAGCGCTAGAAAAAACCAACCTAAAATTCATCAAAAGATTCCAGTATCTGGAAGAGGCCGCAAAAAAGAATGGGAAAGAAATAGCCCATATGACTCTGGCAGAGATGGATGTTTATTGGAATGAAGCGAAGGGGCTAGGGTGAAGGAGGAAGAATGAAGGGTACTTGATATACACACTTCATTATTCAGTGTTCGACATTCGGTCTTTCTAGGTTATAAAGAAGTAAAAAGAAAAAAAATAATTTCGAATGTTGAATGATGAATATCGAATAATGAAAAACGAGTCAAGTGAATTTGGGACTTGAAATTTAAAAGGACGGAAGTGGATGAGGCAAAGTACTAAGGGGGTAAAATACCGTGTCGTAGGTACGGAATATTGGTAGAAGGTGATACGTACGGAGACCAACCGCGCCGTAGGTACGGAATATTTGTAGAGAAAACAGAAGCATTAATCTAATGTTAAAATAAACCTCTAATAATGTTTGTATTTACCAAATTAAAAACATCATTAAAAAGGAATATCACATATATAATGACCCCCCTAATATAAAAGAAAATTAATAAGACAAAACCTAGATTGGTGAAAAAAAATATTCTTCTGATCGGACCTTTATCCACCTAATATTCTATACCCAAAAATTTAAAAAATTCATTCTCAATGTTTTATCCACAAATATAAACATCAATGCAACTAGTGCAACTCACTGATTTACAATTATTTATATGCTATTAAATGAGTCGTGTGGATAAGTGTGGATAAATGTGGATAAAAAACACTAGGAAAATTCAATCCCCGTTTCAATCAAAATTTATAGTGATTTTGCACAATTCTCACCCGAAAAACTACCAACTTTTTACCCGTAACTTACCTTAAAAAAAACCGTATATTAGAATTATATTCGGCTTAATGTCAGACTGACAGAAAGCAAGTAAATTTAATAATAAATTAATCTTGGTTGGACTATATCACGGTCCTATTTATTATTATAAAAATCATATTTACAAGTGCAAAGTTAAATTTTATGTATATGAATTTGATATTAAAAATACTTTTACCCTTAATTATCTTTATGTCTTTGGTAGGAAAAGATAATGATTTGAAAATAATCAGCTACCCCCAATTTGAAGAAATGGTTGCCTCCCCTTCTGAACAAATACGGGTTTATAACTTTTGGGCGACATGGTGTGCACCTTGTATTAAAGAAATGCCGCACTTTGAAAAGGTTAACAGAGAAGATAAAGACATAGACCTGTATTTTATTTCTTTAGATGATGGCAGAAAAACAGAAAGGGTAACCAATTTTATAGAAAAGCGAAACATTCAGGCGCCAGTATATCTTCTGGATGATATAGATTATAATAAGTGGATATCAAAAGTCCATAATGACTGGTCTGGCGCTATCCCCGCCACCCTTTTTATAGATGCCAATGGAAACAAGCATTTTCATGAAGGAGAAATGAGTGAAGATGAGTTAAAATCAATCATTAATAATTTAAAATAAACCATATGAAATTCACTAAGCTAACACTTACCTTCACCCTAGCGGTGCTCTTTTCTGTAGGTAGCCTTTTTGCCCAAAATAAAGATGGCTACAAAGTGGGCGACAAAGCCCGTGATTTTAATCTTAAGGATGTAAATGGGAAAATGGTATCAATGGCTTCACAAGAAGATGCGAAGGGATTTTTGGTAATCTTTTCTTGCAATACCTGTCCATACGTAGTAGCTTATGAAGACAGAATGATCGAACTGCATAATAAGTATGCACCCAAAGGATACCCCGTTATTGCTGTCAACCCAAATGACAAAGCCTTATCGCCAGGAGATAGCTTTGAAAAAATGCAGGAAAGAGCAAAAGACAAAAATTTCCCCTTTGCCTATGTCTATGACGAAAGCCAGGAAATCACCCGCGCCTATGGTGCTACCAGAACTCCAGAGGTATATTTAGTGGACAGACAAGGCGATGATTTCGTAGTTAAATACATTGGTGCCATCGACAACAACTACCGAGAGCCATCAGAAGCCAACGAAAAATATGTAGAAGACGCCATGGATGCCGTCCTAAACAACAGACAGGTCGCCCAAAACAACACCAAAGCAATTGGCTGCACGATTAAATTTAGGAAATGAGGTTTAACTTTAGGATTTTTGGGGTGTAGGGGCGAAAAATTTTTCGCCCCTACATCAATCCAAGCAATTCATCTATATACTCCCTGTTATTAGACAGGCGGGGGACTTTGTTTTGGCCGCCGAGTTTGCCTTTGGATTTCAGCCATCTTTCGAAGAGGCCGTTTTCTGCAAAGTGTACTTTGGGGCGTACTAAGGCAAGATCTTTATATCTCTTGGCATCATAATCAGAATTGATATCGCGCAAACTCTGATCCAGCTGCGTGACAAACTGTTCGTGATCTTCGGGAGGGGTCTGGAATTCTA
>DATHVH010000164.1:0-18047 GCA_035461405.1 Anditalea sp. | reverse complement strand
CTACCATATCGATACCTTCTGAATATCTCATTAGACCTTGGGTAAAGATAGAAGCTACAGGACCTTTAGTGTTTCTAGTAACATCTTTGGCTGCTTCGATTCCACCTTGCTCTAACGCTTCCTCTACTCTGGCCAATAATTTTTTGGTGTTTGTAGTAGAAAGATTTAGGGTGATGATTCTTTCTAGAGCTACTGCAAGACCTAAGATCAAACAAATCAATACTGGAGTCATGTAGTAAGGATCACCTTCGATAAATTTATCCTTTATCACTTGGTGAAAACCTCTGTCCTCTTCGATGAATTCATCATCTGTAATAGTAGCTGGACCGCTAGCTGCTGGCTCTTGTGGAGCTGGTTCCTCTGTAGTTACTGCTGCAGTATCTGCATCCTGTGTTTGTTGGGCTTCTGAGATCACCGGAGATAAAAGAATTCCGGATAGCATGAACAAAGCGATTAACTTTCTCATAATTTAGATTTTAATGGACTTTAAATAAAGGTTAAACGGTTTCTGATTTTAATGATTTAATTTTAAAGTTATCATTTTTTGAATTTAAATAGCAAAATAAACAGCTATAATTTTCAAAATTTATATTGCACTTACCTAAAATTGCCAATTTCCCTTCAAGCTATTACATCTTTTGGATAAATAATAAGCGCTTTTATGTAAAAGGGGTAACTTTAAGTTAAACGGGTTAATATTACTATCACACTTCTAACCGGAACAATGATACAGTAAATTACAGAAAACACTATTAGGGAAAGAATAAGTGGCAGAGAGGAAGGGATTCGAACCCTCGATACCCTCACGGGTATACACGCTTTCCAGGCGTGCTCCTTCAACCACTCGGACACCTCTCTGTATTTTTTTGGTTGTGATCGTAACGACAAATAAAATTATAATAATTAGCCAAAGCAAGATTTTACCCTCTTTATTGTTTAATGAGCAAGTGCTTTTTTTTTACCTCATAAAACAATAAAGAATTAGTTAATTGACATTCAATAGTTTAATCCTCTTTAGTAGTTAATTATTTTTAATAATATATTTTATATAAGAAAAGCATTTTCTTACTGATATATAATAATAAGCGAAAATAACAGATATAAACTTTTTAAAAATTAACAAAAATCAATTTTAAAATCTAATTCCTTTTTAACTAAACTCTTAAAAAAAGAATATAATATCATATTGATTTGAAAAGCATAACCTCAATTACTGGTCAAGGACATTTCTCCTGCCAATGGCGTTATTAATTTTCTTCTGATTTCATTATTATTGTTTTCTGATGCTAATAAATACATCATTTTAGTAATAGCTGCTTCAGTAGTAATATCTCCTCCACTCAATACTCCCACTCTTTTAAGATCTTTGCTGGTTTCATAACGCCCCTGGATCACTCTACCCCCGTTACACTGCGAAACATTCAATATGTGCACTCCTTTCTTGACCGCGTTTTCCAAGGCATTGATAAACCATGGCTCACTGGGACTATTTCCAGATCCATATGTTTCCAGCACTACACCCCTAAGTCCTGGAATATTAAAACAACTGGTAATAATATTCTCTGTTATACCGGGGAATAGTTTTAATACCATGACATTATTATCCATTTTTTTACTGTAAGTAAGGCTAGCACCTTCTTCAAATGGCCTAATAGCAGCAAAATTATAATCGATAACGATACCCGACTCTGCCAAAGGAGGATAATTTTCAGACTCAAATGCATCAAAATGGACACTTTGCACCTTCTTGGCTCTATTTCCTCTCAGCAAAGTATGATTGAAAAATATAGATACTTCTGGAACAATAGGCTTACCATTAGCTTTCGCAGTTGCAATTTCCAATGAAGTCATGAGGTTTTCCCGAGCGTCAGACCGCATAGCTGATATAGGCAACTGCGCTCCAGTAAATATCACCGGCTTACTTAGGCCCTTTAGAAGATAACTAAGCATAGATGCGGAATATGCCATAGTATCAGTACCATGCAAAACCACAAACCCATCATAGGTATCATAATTTTCATATATAATATAAGCCATATCTACCCAATGCTGCATATTGACATTAGAAGAATCAATTGGTTCTGGAAATGATATGACCGTAATGGCAATGTTCATATTGGTCAGCGTAGGAATTTTATCCAGGATCTGTCCAAAATTAAATGGAACCAACGTACCTGACTTTTCATCATAGGACATACCCAGTGTCCCACCGGTATATATTATTAGGACTGAGGACTCGATTTCGCTCTTAGCTGCGGTATTCAGTCTTACTATTTTATAGTTCATTTTTCTATTGGACTGAAAATAAATGCTGCATTTTTATTAGTAATCTCTGCTACTGTTTCCACTTCGCTACTGGTAAGTTCTGCTACCCGTGCAGCGATCAAAGGAATATATTCTGGTGAATTTCTTTTACCTCTATAGGGGACTGGTGCCAAATATGGTCCATCAGTTTCTAAAACCAATTTATCAAGCCCTATTTCCGGTAATACTTTATCCAATCCTCCATTTTTAAAAGTCGCTACTCCACCGATACCCAGCAAAAAGCCCATTTCAATGATCTCTTTAGCCTGTTCTACAGTACCAGTAAAGCAATGGAATATCCCTGTAAGCTTTTCATCCAATTCTTCTTTTACCAAAGCAATAGTTTCTGGTAACGATTCTCTGCAATGTAATACTATAGGTAAATTCTTTTCTTTAGCCCAGCTGATCTGAATTTTCAGTGCCTCTTTCTGTTGATCAAAAAAAGTCTTATCCCAATATAAATCTATACCTATTTCACCAACTGCTGCAAATGGCCGCTTACTAAGCCAGTCTTCCATAATATATAATTGCTTCTCAAAACCTTTGGAGACATCACAGGGGTGTAATCCCATCATAGGAATGCAGATGCCAGGAAACTTTAATTCAGCTTCCAACATAGAATCAATACTTTCTACATCAATATTAGGCATATATATTTTTTTAACCCCTTTTTCCAAACAGCTGGCTATGACATCCTCTCTGTCAATATCGTACTTTTTAGAATAAATATGGGCATGACTATCTACGAAGTGCATTTTTGGGAGATTAGGAGATTATGCATAATGGCGGCCTTTCCATTTAATATTTACAGGCCAAAAATAATATACTAAAGTGGACCACGAAACGAATAAGTAATATAATTCAAAAGTGATAAGATAAAAGGGTAGTATAATAGTTCCTGTGGGCCTGGCGAAATCCTTTATAAATAGAGCCTGTGTAAGGATTTTGGCAATCCAAAGCGCCAATCCAAGACCTGGGTTAAAACACATAAAAATTATTATAGCAGGAAAATATATCACTTGAAGGCCTAACATAAATTTCCATAAAAACGGCAATCCCATAGCACCTTTTAACCAGCGCTTTCTCTGTACCAATAGATTGTGGAAATTAGGTTGGGCATGTGTTTCAATTAGATTGTCCCTTGATATTTGATGTATTGCTTTTAACTTCTTGTTATTAACCGCCTTCGCTATTTCAAAATCTTCAGTGACAGAAAGCGGCAACCCTTCAAACCCTCCAATAGCTTCATACGCTTTTCGCGAAATTAACATATTATTTCCCATAGAGGTAATGGAATACCCTAAATCAGACCCAATTTTCACCATTCCTAAAGTTAGCCACCAGTCAAGTCCCTGCATTGAGGCAAACCAATTTTTAGGCAGCACCTTCGTAATTCCAGTTACCAAATCTGAATTACTGTGTATAGCACTGCCGGCCATTTCTAGGGCCCAACGATGAGGTACACTACAATCTGCATCTGTGAAAAGAAAATAATCACCTTTTGCAACAGCTATCATTTGGCTTAGAGCATTAGCTTTTCCATTCATTCTCATGGAAATTTGAGGGCTAATATTTAACAGTTTTCGGTTTTGAGCTCTTGAGGTCCAATTATTTATAATTTCCTCAGTAGCATCGTTACTATCATCATTCCCAATGATAAATTCTATTTTATCTGATGGATAATCTATATGTGAAAGTGATTCAAGACAGAAAGGCAAATATTCGGCTTCATTTCGTGCAGGAACAAAAATTGAAATCTGAGGATATTCAATATCAATATCAGATGGATTATGGTTTTTAAAATTAAAAATCAAACCTATATATAATAAAAAATCCTGCAGGATAACTGAAAATAATATACCTGCCAATAATTCCATCATAATGAAACGGGCAAAAATCCCTGATCGGATGTAAAGCTCAGAAAGCTTGAAAGAATTTCTGGAAGCCTATCTGCTGTTTTTTGTTGATCATGAAAAACTATGATAGACCCATTTTGGGTGTATTTTTTAGTTTTTTTAATTATTTTATCTGTAGTTATTCCTAGATCATAATCTCCAGAAAGAACATCCCACATCACTATTTGATGCGTCCGGCTTATTTCTTTAGCTTGCTCAGATAAAATTCTGCCATATGGAGGCCTAAAACTTTTAGCTTCTACATCCAAAATTTTTAGAATTGTTTCCTGGCAATTTATAAAATCAGCAAAGTATGATGCTGTACTATTTTTATTACCTCTGATATGATGATAAGTATGATTTCCTATTTTATGCCCTGCCGCTAAAACTTCCTTTGCAAGAGCTGGATATTTAGTGACATTGTGCCCTACCATGAAAAAAGTTGCTTTATACTTATAGTGGTCCAAAATATCAAGTACCTTCTCTGTTATTCCGGGAACTGGCCCATCATCAAAAGTTAGGAATATCTCTTTACTATTTCTGTTCATGTGCCAGGTGTATTCTGGAAAAGCTTTTTGAACTAAACTAGGTACATGGTGGACAATCATCAGTTACTTAAATCTTAAACTTAACAAAGTAATATCGTCCTGTTTAGCCATATCTTTGGAAAAAGCATCAAGTTCTTGAAAAAATGCTTCATGAAAGACTATAGGATCTACACATTGGTTGTTCCGTATAAATTTTACAAATCTCTCGTCTCCATATTCTTCATTTAGAGAATTAAATGACTCAGTCAGGCCATCCGTATATAGGTGAATGCTAAAACCGGAAAGATGCTCTCTACTACCTACTGTTAAGAATGGTAATTCTTCAAATGCCCCTAAGATCGTAGTACCTGCTTCAAGCAATTCAACTCTTTTCTCCCCTTCCCAACATAAAATAGGAGGGTTATGACCTGCATTGACATAAATAAGTTCACGAGTCTTATAATTATAGTGCCCTAAAAAGAAAGTAATAAACCTTTCCCCTTTAGTATTATCAAAAATGGTATAGTTAAGTTGCTCTACTACCATTTTAAGATCAGAATTACTTCTAAGAAGGGTACGTAATGCCGCCTGAAAATTAGACATTAGTAATGCTGCAGGCATACCTTTACCGCTTACATCTGCGATACAAAAGAATACTTCATCATCTGATTTTTTGATCAGGTCATAATAATCACCTCCCACCGTGCTATGAGGGACATAAGTAACTTTTGCTTTTAATTTCTGTGTTTCAGGCAATACAGCAGGGAATAACATTCTTTGAACACTACTAGCTATTTCGACTTCTTTTTTCAGCCTTTCCTGCTCTAACTGTCTTCGAGCAAACCGTTTATTTTCGAGTGCTACCACCAAAATATTCGCAAGTGCCTGGGGAAAATCTAAATCAAGACCATTCCCATCCTTCTTTTTTAATAAAAGAATAGCCAGCATTTTATCTTTATGATAAACAGGTACATAAAAGTCAAGTTCAGAAAAACTGAATTCTTTTGGCATAACTAGATTCAGCTTTCCTATCTCTTTATTATCTTCCACATCTCTATATGGAATCAATGCTGGAATTTTTTCTTTGACCCCATGTGCTATACGCTCGCGAAAACCTTCATGATCACCCACATATAACACTAAGGATTTTACATTGAGGTGGATTAAACAGGTGAATTTAAAAATATTGAATAGAACTGATTCAGGCTTGTTCTCATTAATAGCCTGTGTAATTTCCAATAAGGCTTTTAACTCAAGCTCTTTCCTCTGAAATTTTACCGATTCTGATGTCAGTTCCATTTATTATATAGTATTGTGGTGCATTAGCCCCTTTTTGGTAGCGAGATAGTAATACTGGGTACCTTCTCCTTGTATGTCAATATTTTCAAATAATTCTTTGTCTGGGTGGATAAGGCATTTGATGTATCCTTTATCGTACAATTCCTGCAAGATAACTAATAGCTTTTTATCATCCCAACCAAGCTCCTCTTGGAGAAATTTATAGGGTTGCACAAAATAGAGCTCATCTATCAAATCAAATTCATCTTCAGACATATAATGCAAATTTAAACTTTTGTGAGTACTAGCCTACCTTTCCAAGTAATCTTAACAAATATTGAGATAAATCCTATGATCAGGACGGACAAAGGATGAAAAACGCTAACACTTATCATTTCTATCAAAGAAATATTTTTATTATATGTTTTCATCACGTGTCCTAATACTAAAAAATCTACAAAAATTTTAACTACCCAGAATACAAAAAAAAACCACATCTCCTCTAATCTTCCAGACAGTAATACTATTGAACTAATCTGCACTACTGCAAAAAGAAAAAATAGTAAAGCCGTCAAGGCATGACCAGGTTCACGATGTGCTTTCCATTTACCGGCCCATCTGGCCCGCTGCGAAAGATATTGAAACAACTCGGAGGTAGGTATAGTATCCACCAAAGCATCCACATGATTGGTATATAAAATACTTTGGGGACCATACTTAGCTGCAATCTTTTTTAATAAATATTCATCATCTCCTGAAGAAATATTTTCATTGTTTTTATAACCCTCTACCTCATAGAAAGCAGATTTTCGATAAGCCATATTAGCTGCACTACACATTAAAGGCCTATTGACTTTAAAGAAAAAATTAGTCACTAAAGAAATACTTGCCCATTCAGCTTTTTGATATCCTTCAAGAAAAGATTTTCCTGAGGATACATTCACGGGTCCGCAAACCATTTGAACATTTGGTATCCGGAATTTTCCGAGCATATGAAATATAACATTATTAGAAATATTACAATCAGCATCAGTAGTATAGATTAATTCATGACTACTATAATTTACTCCTGATGTAACTGCTGCTTTTTTACCAGTACCGATACTATCGATCAGTTTCCAATGATTTAAGTTATGCTTAATTATAAAATCACGTATAATAAAACTGGATTCATCCTCACTATGATCATTGCAAAAAATAATTTCGTCGGCAGATATTTTTTTTAATGATTCGCAGGTTTTTAATAATATATGGGCTTCATTCCTAAAAGGTAAGATAATTGAAAAAGGGAAAAGTACACTAGGTGCATCATTTTCTTCAACTTTCCATTTAGTAAGTAAAGAAAACATCACCAGTGCGTATAGTAAGATAAAACCTAAATAGAACAAAGTCATAATAGCGGTATATATAGGCAATAATAGATATATCCCTCATGAAGGTATCATATGTACAATCCTAAAAAAAGAAGAAAATTGATGTTTTTTTAAGACAGCTCAAAGGATTGATTTAAATTGCAGCGATGGGTAAAATTGCAAAAATTGAAGCAAAAGAAAAAATAATCCTTGGTATAGATCCAGGGACAAATGTGATGGGCTATGGACTGCTTTTAGTAGAAGGCAAAACATATAGCATTCTTCAATATGGAGTAATCCATCTGAAAAAATACAGTACCCATGAGCTCAAGCTTAAAAAGATCTATGAAAGGATAACCGGAATAATCGATGAATTTCATCCTGACAGCGTGGCACTGGAAGCCCCCTTCTTTGGAGTAAACGTTCAGTCCATGCTCAAACTGGGGCGTGCACAAGGCGTGGCTATGGCGGCCGCATTAGCGCAGGATATACCTATTACGGAGTATTCACCAAAAAAAGTAAAGCAATCTGTTACCGGGAATGGCAATGCCTCTAAAATCCAGGTAGCAGAAATGCTCAAAACCCTTTTGAAGATTGAAGAACTGCCCAAGCTTTTGGATGCTACAGATGCGCTTGCGGTGGCTCTTTGCCATCATTTTCATGATGGCAGGCTACAGACCAGGGGGAGAGCAGCAGGCTGGAAATCATTTCTGGAGGAAAATCCTGAAAGGCTAAAGTGAATTTATTTTTTTGTATAATATTATATTTACAATACGAAAAAATAAGTGGTATTTGTTCCAATAAAATCTGTCTACTTACACAAGTTCACTTCCTGACGATCTATTTTGAGAATTATCTGAAAAAGCAAAAAAACTTTCTATTCCTGAAACCAACTCATAAAAAATGGTTTGCGGTTTTATCTTGACCATCTTAACAAAGCAGAATTTATAAAATCTTATAAAATAGCTTCAGATGATTTGGATATGATCCCTCTCGCTGAAGAAGGGATGAATGATTATCTAACTCTTCTTTAATAATTATTTTTAAAGTGATAAGAAAATCCAATCAGTTTAATTGAAGCTTCACAAGTATTATACAATGGACCAATAGTATGGCAGCTAATTTTTAACTTTACTTGAGGATACTATTAATCACTGCATTCTCAAAAGCTGCTTAGCCTTTCTTCTTCTATAAATATAACTGATCACCGGATAGGTACAGACTGCCAATAGGATAATCAAAGTACCCAAATAAAAGCCACCGGTCATTTTCTCCTGTTCCCCAAAAATTATCACTGCAAGGATAATTCCATAAACTGGTTCTAAATTTACTGTGAGATTAACTGCAAATGCAGTCAATCTCTTCATCAATTCCACAGATACAGAGAAAGCATATACTGTACACACACCTGCCAAAAGCATAAGCCACAGCCAATCATACCCAATAAGCTTGAGGTTAAGTCCATCGGTGGTCAGGAAGTTGGAATATATGGGGAAGAATAAGACAGAAAAAAGACAGGCCCCTATCATTTCATAAAATGTAAGAATAAATGGACTGTGGCGCTTGATCAATTTAGCATTTATTACCGTAAATAGGGCTCCGAGAAAGGCAGATGTAACTGCCATTGTAAGTCCTACCCAATAGCCAAATTCAAATCTAAATATCACATAGAGCCCAGAAATTACTACCAGACCCAGCAGGATTTCGTACCACTTCAATTTAGTCTTATTGGCCAACGGTTCCAAAAATGCCGTCCAAAGTGAACAGGTAGCAAACCCCGCCAATGCTACTGACACTGTAGCCACCCTGGCTGACCAGAAAAACAACATCCAATGTATAGAAATAATGAATCCAGTAGTTATTATCTTGATCAATTGTTTGGGAGGAAGTCTGATATTGGTTTTCCTCACAAAGAAAATTAAACCGATAGCCATACTGGCCAATAGCGTCCTATAGAAAACTATCTCTACTGCCGGAATGGAAATCAATACACCCAGTATAGCAGTAAATCCCCAGATCAACACTACAAAGTGCAGCATCAGATAATCTTTTGTAGTGGGCTGCATCAGCGTGGAACGGTTTTATACATAACCAAACCTGTGAGAGCAAATACTATATTTGGTAACCATACCATGAACAAAGGATATTCAGCCCCGGCTTCTGCAAAAGTTCGAGAAAGCAGGTAGAATATAATATAAATAAAAGCCAGCCCAAATCCCAATGCAATCTTAAAACCTGAGCCCCCTCTCGTTTTTTTAGAAGACACTATCACTCCGATAAATGTTAAAATGATAGCTGCAAAAGGTGACATGAAACGGATATACCTTTCAATCTTGTAAAAGTTTACATTATCCGCTCCCCTATCTTCTAAAATCTGAATCTGTTTGGTAAGTTCTGGTAAAATTAGCGTTTCATGATGATTTTTAGGGAGGTCAAAATCCATGGGGGTAATAGAAAGAACCGTATCCAATGATTCCCCGACTGAATAGGCCTCGCCCATTTCTTCAAGTACTCGAATCCTATAGTTCTTTACACTCCAGGCTAATTTTGTAGTGTCCCATATGATCCTATCTGCCGAAAGCTTGGCCAAAAGTCTACCATCCTGCACTTGCTCCAACGTAAAATTATATCCTATATCCCCCGATGGATAGTATCTAGAAAGGTAAGCATAAACATCAGGAGCCACTTTTATATGAATATTCTGTTTATCAAAAGTTCTATTATCTTCTAAAAACTCAGTTTTGAATTGCGATACTCCCCCGGTGGCTAGAGGAAGCACCCATCCATTGAGCAGAAAACTAGCGATAGCTATTAGTATAGCAGATATCATAAAAGGTACCAGCATTCTAAGAAAACTAACTCCACTACTAAGTATGGCTATGATCTCAGTCCGTCCAGCCATTTTAGAGGTAATGAAGATCACGCTGATAAATACAGTAATAGGTGTAAGAAGATTATTGAGGTACAGCCCATAATTGAGCATATACTTAATAATTTCATTCCCGGGTACATTATACCTGATAAACGCATCATTTTTCTCGGTAAAATCAAGAACCAAGACAATTAGGATCAACATCAAAACCACGAAAAAATAGGTTTTGAGAAAATCCTTAATGATGAGTTTATCTAAAATTTTCATGTGTTTATAATTTGTTTTTTAATGGCCATAACTTGTCCCGTATTGAAAGTCGGGATGGAATCTCGCATGTTGTCCCCGATTCCAGAATGTGATGCTTGGAGTTATGCTCGATTTCATATAATTATAAACGTGTACTAACTTTTTTGACCATCATGTCTTTCCATGTAGAAAATTCACCAGATTTAATTTTTTCTCGAGCCTGACCTACCAGCCAAAGATAGAAACTTAGATTATGGATACTAGCTATCTGAGCTGCCAGTATTTCTTTACTCACAGTTAAGTGTCTCAAATAGGCTTTAGAATAAAAACTACTTACATAACTATTAATATTAGGATCTATAGGCGAAAAATCATCCTTCCATTTTTCATTTCTCATATTCATGATACCTTCGCTTGTAAACAGCATTCCATTCCTGGCATTACGGGTAGGCATCACACAATCAAACATGTCTACACCTAACGCTATTCCTTCAAGGATATTGGCAGGAGTTCCCACACCCATAAGGTAACGTGGCTTGTCCGCTGGAAGAATGTCTGTGACCATTTCAGTCATTTCATACATCATCTCAGCTGGCTCTCCTACAGATAAGCCTCCGATTGCATTGCCCTCTCTACCGCAGGATGCTATAAATTCCGCTGATTGCTTGCGCAGATCCTTATATACACTGCCTTGGACGATAGGAAACAACGTTTGGTTATAGCCATACTTTCCTTCTGTGCTGTCAAACCTTTCTATGCATCTTTTCAACCATCTATGAGTCATGTGCATAGACTTTTCAGCATAATCATATTCACAAGGGTAGGGTGTACACTCATCAAAGGCCATTATAATATCAGCACCGATGGTCCTTTGGATATCCATTACATTTTCTGGAGTAAACTGATGTTTGGATCCATCGATATGACTTTTAAACATCACCCCCTCTTCCGCTATTTTTCTTGTCCCAGAAAGAGAAAACACCTGATATCCACCACTATCGGTAAGTATAGGTTTACTCCAGCCATTGAATTTGTGAAGTCCCCCCGCCTTTTCGAGAATATCCAGTCCAGGTCTCAAATATAAATGATAGGTATTGCCTAATATTATCTGGGCTTTCACATCATATGTTAGCTCTCTCTGGTGTACTGCTTTTACAGATCCCGCAGTACCTACAGGCATAAAAATAGGGGTTTCTATATCCCCATGGTCCGTTTTCACCAAACCTGCACGTGCCTTACTTTTTGGATCTGTAGCTTCTATAGTAAATTTCATGTATGTTTTTTCTTTTCAAAATAACTTTGCTAAAGCCATCTGATCCTCTTTTCTCCTCAACAATAAAGAATTAGACGTCAAGGTTCCTGTTTAATATTTATTTTATTGTATAATGCTGCAAAAATATAAGCTTATACTTAAAAGAGTTGCTGAAATTGATTTTATCTTTAAGCGGAATTAGAAAATAAGCATGATCATAATAGTTTTGGGGTCCGTTTTTCTGGCGGCTGTGGCATTTCAACTCATTTATTTAATTTTTATATATGGACGGTTGGCCTTTTTTTTCCGTCCTGCCAAAAAAGATGTTATAGTAAATAATGAAAAAGAACCGGTGACTATAATTATTGCTGCCAGAAATGAAAAAGAAAATCTAAAAACACTGATTCCCTTACTGGCAGAACAGGACTACCCATCCTTTGAAATTATGATTGTGAACGATAGATCAAATGATGGCACTAAGAAGCTTTTGGAAAACTTAATGGGAAATTATCGCAACTTGCGAACTGTTACCATTACCTATTTACCTAAACATGTTACTGCAAAGAAATATGCGATAACTCTGGGCATCAAAGTAGCTAAAAATGACGTTATCCTTCTTACTGATGCGGATTGCTCACCTGTATCCAGAGATTGGATCAGTTTGATGACTGCTCCAGTGCGGCTTCAAAAGAAAACATTTGCATTAGGATACGGGGCATACCGAAAACTGCCTGGTATGTTAAATAAGATGATTCAATTTGAAACGTTGTTTACGGCCGTCCAGTATATGTCTTTTGGTCTTTGGAGAGCGCCGTATATGGCGGTAGGAAGAAATCTTTGTTACAGAAAGAGTTTCTTCATGGATAAAAATGCCTTCCACGGACTTTGGCATATCGAAGGGGGGGATGATGATCTATTCATTAATAAATATGCCACTGGAAGTAATACCAGTCTGGTCATAGATCCTGAAAGTATCACCATATCCGAACCAAAAACTACATATAAGGATTATAATAAACAGAAAAAGCGCCATTTTCATGCTGGAAAATATTATAAAACAGCTGACAAACTTAAAATAGGCTTGTTCGCCTTTAGCCATCTCTTGTTTTGGCTTTCGGGAGCTGCCTTGATCATAGTCAGTCATGATTGGAGAGTCACTTTGGTGGTAGGGATTTTGATGTTACTAAGATTCTTACTGGTATACAGAGTATTTCGTGGTGCAAAATTGAATTTAGAAGGTAAAAATAAAGTCTGGTGGACTATATTTTTCGATTTCATGTATTTAGGCTATTTTTGGTTCATGGGAACCAAAGGTTACCTATCAAAAGAGGTTAAATGGAAATAAACGACAAGGGTTTTTCAGATAAAGCATTAGAAGATTTCGAATTGATAGATAGGGCTGTAGTCCAAAAAGACCAGCAAGCCTTCGCTACACTGATGAAGCGATATAAAAAAGCTGTCTATTTTATGATTCTAAAAATGATCAGGGATGCAGATGATGCAGACGACCTGACCATGGAGGCCTTTGCCAAAGCTTTTAAAAACCTGCATAAATTTAAGAAAGATTATACATTCAGTACCTGGCTTTTCAGAATAGCTACTAATAATACCATAGATTTTATCCGTAAGAAAAAGTTGAAGACTATGAGTCTCAATAATACACTTACAGACGATGGTGGTAATAGTGTGAATATAGATGTGGAAGATGATGATAATAATCCTCAGGATGAATTCATCAGAACACAACGTATTGAGATGGTCCGTATATTTGTAGATAAATTACCGGCTAAATATCGTAAACTGGTCAAGCTTAGATATTTTGATGAGTTATCCTATGATGAAATCGCTGCAGAACTAGATAAGCCTCTTGGGACAGTAAAAGCACAGCTGCACCGGTCCCGTGAATTATTATATGAAATAGCCCAGGGAAAAAACAAGCATATCTAGCGTGCCCTATTCAATTATTTATTTTATTAAACTTACCGGAAACGGCATTCCTTACATACCCATTTATGTCTCAAGCAGTTGATATAATATTCCAATATTTCCCAGATCTTAACGAACACCAAAAGCAGCAATTCATAAAACTTGGACCCCTGTATGAAGACTGGAACAGTAAAATCAATGTCATCAGCAGAAAGGACATGGAACATTTTTATACCAAACATGTATTGCACTCGCTAGGAATAGCAAAAGTGATGAAATTTTCTCCTGGCACTAAAATTTTAGATATAGGTACAGGAGGGGGATTTCCGGGAATACCTTTAGCGATCATGTTTCCTGAAACCCATTTTCATCTGGTAGATTCCATCGGAAAAAAAATCACGGTCGTGAAAGATGTGGTAAAGCAACTCAAGCTTCAGAATGTAGAAGCGCAGCAAACAAGAGCTGAAGACTTGGTCAGAAAATATGATTTTATCCTCAGCAGAGCGGTTACCCGTTTTGCCAATATGATGCCATGGGTTAAAGGCAAATTTAAAAAAGAAGACTTCAATGAATTCCAGAACGGCATGTTCTTCCTTAAAGGCGGAGAAGTGGACGAAGAAATGGAAGAAAGACAGGTATCTTATGTAAGCTACCACCTCGACGATTATTTTAAAGAAGAGTTCTTTGAAACCAAAAAGGTGGTTTATGTGCCTTGGGAAGGAAAGAGGTAGGTTACAACAACAAGATATTAGTATCAAGTATCAAGAAAATTGTGGTATTTGGTTTAAAGTATATGGAATATACAGCGCTGGATAACTGTATGTATTAGCATCATATCTAACTTTCATTTTAAAAAATCTAGTTAATAGCGTTTATCAATATACTAAATTGTTTAATTGATTAAACAGCTTTGTAAGGATTTTTATGTTTTAATAAACAAAATATCACAAAGCTTTTATCACTGTTTTTTTACTATCTTTTCGATTCATTCATATAGATTCGAGCTCTTCGAACACCTCACCTAGATCAAGTTGAAAGCCTTTGATACAATCAGACTTTACTATATCTCCTAAAGTAAACAACTTGGAGGCTAAAAATTTACCTTCCGTTAGGGTATAAACCAAAAGTGTCTGCTCTTCTGGATGAATGACCCAGTACTCCTTTACACCACTTTCCTCATAAACTTCATATTTATTTTGGAGGTCTTTTTTATTATTTCCGGGTGAAAGGATCTCCACAACGAGATCAGGAGCGCCAATGCATCCGGCTTCATCGAGCTTTTCTGAATCACAGATTACACATATATCTGGTTGCACAACAGTATAGATATCTTCATTTTTTTTTGAATCAACAGGAAGTCGAACATCAAAAGGAGCATCATAAACAACACAAGTACTTCCTTTCAAATAATTATATAATCTGTTTGTAATTATAACAGATATACTCTGATGTTTTCTTCTAGGCGCTGCTGTCATTTTAAACACCTTCCCTTAATCAACTCCACCATCCCATCTACCTCCCATGTGAGGTAATCTGCATAGGAATATCTCCCATAGGAAGTAAATGGCTCCTCTAAATTATTATTATCTACCATCAAGCTCATAAATTATTTAAATCTTTCTGTGACCAAAACTTAAAGCATTATTATACGCTAATCCAGATCTACAAATACCTCATCTAAATCAATTTGAAAGCCTTCTATACATGAAGAGGCTACCATTTCTCCTGAGGTAAACAATTTTGATGGAATAAATTTCCCATCCTTTAAAGTATATATCATTAGTGTCTGCTCTTCTGGGTGTATAACCCAATATTCCTTTACTCCGCTTTCTTCATAAACCTCATATTTGTTTTGAAGCTCTTTTTTATTGTTGCCAGGTGAAAGGATTTCCACCACAAGATCTGGAGCGCCGATGCAACCAGCTTCATCAAGCTTTTCAGGATCGCAGACGACGCAGATATCAGGTTGGACTACGGTAAATATATCTTCATTTTTATTAGAATGTAAGGGTAGACGTACATCAAAGGGGGCAGCAAAAACCTTACAAGTTTTCTTTTCTAAGTAGTTGAAAAACTTTGAAGAAATTCTGATGGAAATTTCCTGGTGCTTCATTTTTGGAGCTGCTGCCTGCCGAAACACTTTCCCCTTGATCAGCTCCACCATCCCATCTATCTCCCAAGTCAAATAATCAGCATAGGAATAGCTTCCATAGGAAGTATATGGCTCCTCCATTTGATTTTCAGTTTCTTCTGCTTTCATATTGATTTTGTTTTACCACTACCTAATTTACGAAAATGCTTTTGTATTTCATTTGGAATTCAACCATGAAATAAAAACTGCCTTTGCCATTCATAAAATTCATCTAAATAATTAACCCTTAGATTGTTTCAAAGCCCCCATAAAAAAACTGGTATTTTTCGCTCAAAATTTAAGACAATTACTGCCGTTACTTTAGCACAAGAAAAGGATTAATCTTAATTTAGATTCCCCAAATAAAGAGCTTGCATGTATTTAATATTTGATACCGAAACTACAGGATTACCCCGCGATTACAATGCTCCGATAACTGACCTTAGCAACTGGCCAAGACTGGTCCAGCTCGCCTGGCAACTGCATGATGAGCGTGGAAATCTTATCTCTAATAATAACTTCATCGTAAAACCGGAAGGATTTACCATTCCTTATAATGCAGAAAAGGTGCATGGTATATCTACAGACCGAGCGCTTAAAGAGGGGCATGACTTAAGGAAGGTATTAGAGATCTTTCATCAGGATGTAGAAAAAGCCACCTATATGGTGGGCCATAATATCGGATTTGATATCAATGTCTGCGGATCTGAATTTTTAAGGAAAGAGGTGCCGATGGTACTGATGGAAAAGACCGCTCTGGATACAAAGGATATCTCTACTGACTTTTGCGGCATCCCCGGCGGAAAGGGGGGTAAATTCAAATGGCCTACACTCACTGAATTATATAAGAAACTTTTTAATGTAGGCTTTGACGACGCCCACGATGCAGCATATGACGTGGATGCTACAGCCAAGTGTTTCTTTGGATTGATTACGCAGAATGTGTTACCTCCAGAACCGGGAATTTCCCCTAGTGAGGTGATATATGAAAGACCAAAACTGGATATTGCCAATTTTGCCAATGCCAAAGATGAGCAAAAGATAGCTGCCAAAGAAGTCATGAAGGCCGCAGGCAGGGCAGATATCAGTGACCTGGTAGATGTGCCTTTCTCGCACCTGCACGTACATACACAATATTCAATTCTTCAGGCAACATCAGAAATACCTTCACTGATTAGAAGGGCCAAAGATTTAGGTATGCCCGCTATAGCCATGACAGACCATGGCAATATGATGGGGGCTTTTAACTTTGTAAAAGAAGCACTCAATAATGACATCACTCCGATTATTGGTTGCGAGTTTAATGTCTGTAGAGAGCGGAAAAATAAATCTACAAAGGATGATGGTTTCCAAGCAGTTTTATTGGCAAAGAATAAAGCAGGTTATCACAACCTGGCCAAACTGGCTTCATATGCCAATATAGAAGGATTTTATTATGTGCCCCGCATCGATAAGGAGATATTGGTTCAATATAAAGGGGATTTGATCGCCACCACTGGGGGACTGTTTGGTGAAATCCCTTATCTGATTCTTAATGTTGGTGAAACACAGGCTGAAGAAGCTTTTGTCTGGTGGAAAGAACAGTTTGGCGATGATTTTTACGTGGAACTGAATCGCCATGGTATCCCCGAGGAAGAAAAAGTCAATGAAGTATTGCTCAATTTTGCACATAAATATGATGTAAAATACTTTGCTGCCAATAATACCTATTATAACCAAAAGCCAGATGCCAAAGCACACGATATCCTGCTTTGTGTGAAAGACGGTGAACTGGTAGAAAAACCCAAAAAATACATTGGAAAGCGGGGCCGTGAATTTAGATATGGTTTTCCCAATGAGGAATTTTATATCAAGAGTCCGGAAGAAATGAAAAAACTCTTTGCCGATCTACCGGAAGCCATTCTCTGCACCGATGAGATAGTCAAGAAGATAGAGCGGTATAAATTGGCTAGAGAAGTACTCTTACCTAAATTCGATATTCCTGCAGAATTCGTGGATGCTCAGGACGATATAGATGGGGGCAAAAGAGGCGAAAATGCTTTTTTGAGACATTTGACCTATGTAGGTGCAGCTAAGCGCTATAAAGAAATTACAGATGAAATTCGCGAGCGGATAGATTTTGAACTGGCCACCATAGCCAACACTGGATATCCGGGTTATTTCCTCATCGTACAGGATTTTACCACCGCTGCCCGGGAAATGGGTGTATCGGTAGGCCCAGGTAGAGGTTCGGCCGCAGGGTCGGTAGTTGCCTATTGTGTTGG
>DATHVH010000163.1:0-9751 GCA_035461405.1 Anditalea sp. | reverse complement strand
AAAAACTTAATATTAACAACATGCATACTATAGCAAATGAGTATTTCATATGGTTACTATCAAAAATTTTTAAAATTATCAATCCATTTTTGCCAATTAGTAATGGCGCTCATCATAATTTAAAGGAAAATTATAACTCTGATCATTTATCAGCGACTTTCTTATCAAAATAGCCTAAATCCCATTTTTCATGATACCGAATTACCGGAAATCCATTTACCATTTCTATAGGTAACCAGATGTATCTACCATCTATCGCATTGTTTGGGGTCCACCGGTCGGCCATAAAAATAAATGCATCTTTTTTACCCTCTACCGGTAGGATATAGGTGCTTTGGGAATGGAACGTTTTGTCGGCATCTTTTCCCTTAGCGGGATTTCCCAGAGGCTTCCATGGCCCAAATATATTGTCCGCTTCAAAAGAACGGGCCTCATTTGGATCCCAGCCGGTACATCCCGAGGTGATCATGTAATACTTTCCATTCTGCTTAAATATGGCCGGAGCCTCGTTATGACCCGCTGGTTCGATGACGGCCCATTTTCCAGTGAAATCCTGGTAATTATCTGTCAGTTCTGAGATATGGAGGGTGAGGTTTTCTTCAGCAGCGTGAATATGGTAAGCTTTGCCATCATCATCAACATATAGTGTCATATCTCTTGACATCTGCCCGCCCTCAAAATCTCTTCTAATATACAGACCTTCTGCCACCTCTTTTTTCCATTCATCTGACCATCCCTCTAAGTCTTCTTCAGTTATAGATTTATTCTTCCAATGCTCATTGAAATTAATGGGCCAGGTACCAGCATTGGGTCTAAGCGATTTCTGGTATACAAAAGGTCCGGTAGGGGAGTCACTTACAGCTAAAGCAGTGCGGGCTGCATTATAGCCCTGACCTTTCAGTTCCAGGTGAAACCACATTACAAATTTCCCTGTCTTTTCATTATAAATAACCTTTGGTCTTTCTATCACACTTCCCTTTTCGATATCTGAACCACTGCCATCTGGATCCACTGCCATAGCGATACCCTCATTTTTCCAATTATATAGATCATTAGAAGAATAGACACCTACACCTACATTTGCTTTATTGCCTCCTTTTCCTGAAGTCTTATGTTCACCAAACCAATAGTACATCCCCTCATGAAAAAGTAGCCCACCGCCGTGGGCATTTATATGGGTTCCATCTGTATCTTTCCATTTCTCACCTGGTTTAAAAGAGGTTTGCTCTTGAGCGGAAAGAAAATTGAAAGAGAAAAGAGAAAGCATAAATAAAATAATTACAGGTTTCATGATAATGGTGATCAGTGGGAAGAAGAATTTATTCTTTAACACAGTGTAAAATACACAATAATTAGATGTAGAAAAATAGAAAATTTATTAAGGTAGATCTTTGAATTTATAATCAAAACTTAGTACTCCATATGCTTATTATTTCAAACTTTCCATAAATAACAATTCCAGCTCAAAGTTTGTCCTGTTTTTACCTTTGACCAAAAATACGGCTGTAAAGTAAGGGTTATTATCTAGGACAGATCCGAGATTTTCCCTTACCCATAGAGGGTCACTGATTTTCTCTGTTGTAGCTTTTACGCCTATATCGTGATCGGAGAAAAACACGAATTGTTCTGTATCATTTGGACCTTTGATACGGCTTACTATTGCGTGCTCATATACAGATCCGTCATCAATACTTAAACTGATCAAGGTGTCCTTTTTGGAAAGACTGTTTTTATAATACAGCAAATTGTTTTCAATCCGGAAGTTTGGGTTGGCATCATTAAAAAAATCTATAAAGAGATTTTTGTTTTTAATAGGGCCTATGTATATCGAATTATGCTTAGATACATCTTTAGCAGTAGTTTGTGAACTGAATTGAATATCAAAATCCTTGTTTTTTCTATGAAATAAGCGTGAAATATTCATGGTGCCATTGGCAGCCATACCTGTTACATAAGGATAGTTGGCTGGAGAGATATTTTCTTTTTTATCAGGATTATTTTCTACAAACTGATAAAAATCTGATAAGTTATTTATATCATAATCTCTGTTCCACCCATGCTGGCCGGTGACCGTGGTACCCATAATACCAAAAAAGTCTCCAATGAAGAGTGTAGTCTGTTTGCCATTGGTGAAAAAAGGCTGCCATAAGAATACGTTATCCTCTCTTTTGACAAACCAGGCCACTAATAGTAACATCAATATTGCGGCTGTAACATATATCTTTTTACGGCTCTTTTGTACAGGTAAAACTTCTTTCTTTATTTCTTCAAAACTAACTTGATATTGTCCTTTCTTAATATGTAATCGCCACTTATCATTTTTTCCTTCGTCATCATAATATTTGTCCAGCTTTTTTCTGAGATGGTATACATTTACCCGGATGTGCGCTTCACTTTTTTCATCCGCGTAGTTTTTACCTAAGAGTTCCATAGAAATGGTTGTTTCTTTTAGATCTCTATTAGCCAAAGTAGCATCTACCAAAAACTTTAAAAGCACACTGGAGGAAGGCGCTCTTACAAAAGTCTTACTGCTGAGTACTTTTTCTAAACTTTCCAACTTCTCTTTATTGTCCATCAAACTGTAAAATGTCTTATTATTAATGAAATAAAGCTTGTTTTAACTGTTACAATTACCGTTAAAAGGTCGTTAAATTTACAATAATATTTTTTAATAGCCATATTGAAATCGATTTAAATGATGGCGGAAGTCTTTATAATAAAATCAATCTTATGAAATTTCTCAAAAATCCAAATGACATATATAAGGAGAGATAATTAGTAGTAAATAAGCAATTAATTACACATTAAAACCCAAAAATTATGAAACAAAAATTACTTAAGTGGCCGGGGATATTTTTAATCTTCTTGCTATGCATCTCGCAGGCATATGGTCAAACTACTCCTAGGACTGTAGAAGGTACCATAGTCGATCAGGCTGAAAACCTTCCTCTTCCAGGTGTAAGTGTTCTAGAAAAAGGTACAACCAATGGTACTGTTACTGATCTTGACGGAAAATTTACTCTCACGCTAAGATCTGCAAATCCTATTTTAGTTCTTTCATTCGTAGGGTTTGATACACAGGAAATAACAGTAGGCAATCAAAACAATTTCTCTATTACCCTAAGTGAGGATGTGAGTCAGCTGGACGAGGTTGTCGTAGTGGGATATGGTACACAAAAAAGGTCCGATATAACCGGTTCAGTAGCCTCAGTCCCAAAAGATAGACTTTCTAATCTCCCGGTAACGGATATCACACAAGCGATCCAAGGTACTACTGCAGGTCTAACAGTGACTCAAGGATCCTCAGTACCAGGTAGTCCTGGCGGTATGCAGATACGAGGTGTGAATTCAATCAATGCCAATACTAGTCCTTTCATAGTAGTAGATGGGTCTCCATTCTTTGGAAGTATAAATGATATCAGCCCAAATGATGTAGAATCGATAGAAATATTAAAAGATGCATCAGCAGTAGCTATTTACGGTACTCGTGGAGCTAACGGTGTAATTCTTATTACTACTAAAAGAGGTAGTGAAGGTGCAGGTAAGCCTAGAATCAATTACAGCGGATATACCGGATTTGAAGGTTTTGCCAATATGCTTACACCTATGGGCCCTGATCAATACATTCAAAAATATGAGGACTTTCTGGAAGCAAACAACTTATCCAGAACTCAAATACTTCCCAATGCCGCAGAAGTTGATAACTATAACTTAGGAAGGACTACTGATTGGATGGATGTGGCTACTCAACAAGGCAGAATTACTGAAAACAATCTAAGCATCACCGGTGGAACAGATAATGTGCAATATTTTGTGTCCGGAAGTCATCTGAACCAGCAGGGTGTTATAAAAGGGTTTGGTTTTCAGCGTACCAGTATAAGATCAAATATCGATGCCAGGATTAATGATTATATAAAAGTAGGTACTTCAGCCTTTTTTACTGATAGAAATTCGGATGGTGGCAGAGCTAACCTTCTTCAAGCCTCTGCAATGAGTCCATATTCTGTACCCTATGATGATAGCGGAAACTTGATAGTATGGCCTATGGCTCCGGAGCAGTTGTTTGTCAATCCTTTACTCGGAACTACTACTGACAGAGAATCGCGGCAAAAAACGCTTTCCGGTGGTGCGTATGTAGATATCAATCCTGGAATCGAAGGGCTAACTTATAGACTAAACGGAAACTTTGTTTATAACATTGATAGGTTTGCACAATATTCTGGAAGACAGGCAAACGATCTATTCGGTACAGCCAACATGAATAATATGGAAAGGCAAAACTGGGTTTTGGAAAACATTCTGATGTATACCAGAGAATTTGATAAACACCGAATTGATTTAACCGGTCTGTATAGTGCCCAGAAAGTAGATTATCTATTCAATAATCTACAGTCTAGAGGGTTTACTAATGATGCGCTTTCTTTTTATAACATGGGTGCCGGTACTACACAGCAAGTTGGATCAGCTGGAAATAGCTACACACTACTTTCTCAAATGGGAAGAGTTAATTATTCCTATGACAGCAGGTATTTGGTAACTGTGACCGCAAGACGTGACGGATATTCAGCCTTTGGAGCCAATACCTCTAAATATGGACTGTTTCCATCTATAGCTTTAGGTTGGAATATTCATAACGAAGGATTTATGGCCAATAATAATTCTATAGGGGAATTAAAACTTAGACTATCACACGGCCAGACAGGAAATCAAGCTATAGGTGTAAACCAGACAGCTTCTACTGCCAGTACTTATCTTCAACCTTTCAATGGTGCGGCTCAAGTGGGAGTTTTGTACAATGAATTAGGAAATGCTAACCTTAACTGGGAAACAACTACTGCTACTAACTTAGGCCTCGATTTCGGAATAGTGGAAAACAAAGTGAGAGGTTCCATAGAAGCTTATAAAACTGTGACCAATGATATACTTCTCCGCAGAAATTTACCTACGACTACAGGCTATAATAATGTGTGGGCCAACCTTGGTAAAATGCAAAATATAGGACTTGAATTCACTTTGCATACCGTGAACCTTACCAGAGGAGATTTTGTGTGGGAAAGCTCATTGAATTATTCCCAATATAGAAATGAGATACTTGAACTTTATGGTGATGGAAGAGACGATATAGGAAATACCTGGTTTATAGGACAGCCCTTAAGAGTAGTATTTGACTATGAGAAAATCGGTATATGGCAAGTAGGTGAAGAAGTAGCTGGTCATGACCCTGTGTCTAGACCAGGTGACATTAAGTTCCGAGACCAAAATGGCGATGGCATTATCAACGCAGATGATAGAATTATACTTGGTCAAAGAGATCCAAGGTGGATAGGTGGTCTAACCAATACAATTAAGTATAAAAACTTCAACCTTTCCATATTTGTACAGGCAGTAAGAGGTGGCCTTAGAAGTAATAATGTGCTTACCTATGCTGATGAAGCTGGTAGAAGGAATATCCCAGAAGATATTGGATACTGGACTCCTGATAATCCTAGCAATTACTGGCCATCATTGGGCGCGTTTAGGAATTACAGAGGGTTTCAGTTTACAGAAAACTACAGCTTTGTAAGAATTAAAGATGTTAGGTTGGGATATAATGTACCCTCAGCGGCCATATCCCGATTTGGTCTCCAAAACCTGACAGTTTATGTGGCAGGTAGAAATCTGCATACTTTCACCAATTGGATAGGTTGGGATCCTGAGGCAGAATATATTCCTAGGGGATCTACTAACTATCAGAATAATTACCCTCTGGTAAGAACTGTCTCATTTGGTCTGAATGTCACACTTTAATCTAAAAACTAAGATGAAATCTATATATAAATATATTTCCACATTAATGGTAGCATGCGCGTTACTGTTTTCATGCAGCGATTCCTTTTTGGATGAGCAAGTATTGGACAGGTATGCACCGGAGTCATTAAGAGATAATTTAGGATTTGATGCTGCTGCAGTTGGCTTATATCATCATTTCCATACCATGAGGACTACTGATTGGGACCAGACTATATTGGGAATCTGGCATTTGGGCACAGATATTACGTGGGCACCATCAGGAAGGTCCAATGGTGATGCGAGGTCGTATTTTGATTATCAGCAGATGAATTCACTTGATCCAGCTGCCCGTAAGATCTGGACTTCGCTTTATAGATTAATCAATAATGCTAATATACTTATAGAAAATGCTGAAGGCGGCCAGACCATAGGTATGACGCAGGAGGAACTGGATGCTTTTAATGCTGAAGCGAGGTTTTTCAGAGCTTATGCCTATAATATGTTAGTGACACTATATGGCGATGTTCCATTATTGACAGAAGCTCTTTCACAGCCTAAAACTGATTTTGTAAGAACTCCATCCAGCGAAGTGAATGCTGCCATCGAACAAGATCTTTTATTCGGAGTACAAAGCCTCCCTGATCCGGGAAGTGCCAGATATGAAAGCCGTATTAACAAAGCCATGGCTCATCAGCTATTGGCGGAAGTATATTTAAGATTAGGTCAACCCGCTCAAGCTGAAGCCCAGGCAGATGCTATTATTAACAGTGGCAGATATACCTTAGTGACCAGTAGATATGGTGTAAATAGCAATCTATCTGGAGATCCATTTTCCGATATGTTTTTGCCAGGTAACCAAAGAAGAAGTCAGGGTAATACTGAAGCCATATGGGTAATGGAAGCGGAAAATCCTTCTGATGTAACAGGCGGCAGTTCAGGCAACCCCCAGCAAAGGAGGGTATGGATATCAGGTTATTATGATATTCCAGGAATGGAACCAGCTGATTCATTAGGCGGTAGAGGTATAGCTAGAGTGAGATTAAATAATTGGGTTCTTTATAGTCTATATGAAAATCAGGACATGAGAAATTCAGAATTCAATATCAAGAGACAACTTTATTTTAATAATCGGGGCAGTGCTTATGATAATATTAGAGGCCAGCAAGTTCCTTACGGACAGGATGCTGAATTCACTTTAGCAAATGGCAACACCATCCGAATATTTCAAGCTGACACTATTTGGAGAATGCCTCCATATACTATGAAGTGGGGTCATTTTGATGACAGGGACGTATTTGGCTATGGTCAGTGGAAGGACCATATTATGATGAGATTGGGAGAAACTTATCTTCTTAGAGCGGAGGCAAGATTTCTTCAAGGGGATCTTGGAGGTGCCGCAGAAGATATCAATATGATAAGATCTCGATCTCAGGCAAGCCCTATTTCCGCAGCTGATATCAATCTTGACTTTATATTAGATGAGAGAGCTAGGGAACTGTTAGCCGAAGAAAACCGAAGAATGACACTTGTCAGAACAGGTACTTTGGTAGAGCGAGCTAGAAGGCTAACCGGTACCACACCTCTGGCCAATGGTGAGATCGAAACCACTAATGGTTTACAGGATTTTCATATGAAAATGCCTATACCCCAAACGGAAATAGATCTTAATAGGGATGGAGAACTGACCCAAAATCCGGGTTATTGATAATTATTATATCTACCCAATGGGCATCTGATCCATTGGGTAGATTAATCTTTTCAGTACTTTGGATTAAATTAAATTTTAACTTTTCATAAAAAAGCAACTGAAATAAAAGCTGTTCTACTTAAATTGGACCTAGATTTTTTTTCACTTACCTAAGAGTATACCTAATAAACCATTAAACCCAAATGAATAAATTAAACATATTAGGGTTGGCTTTTTTGATGTTCTTTATAACATCAACAACAAAGGCTCAATCCGAACCTGACCGTAAGTATTATATATCTGTGCTAACCAAGATAGCAGATCCTGTTTTGGAGAATTTAAGTCAGGGTACCCTCAAAAAAAACATGCCGATTGAAACTGCCCCCAATGCCTATGGCGATAGGGACAAGGTGACATATCTGGAGGCTTTCGGTAGGCTGCTTTCCGGCATGGCACCCTGGCTGGAACTTGGACCGGAGGATTCTGAAGAGGGACGGTTGAGAGAAAAATACATACTGATGGTGCATCAGTCATTAAAAAATGCCACAGATCCCAATTCACCGGATTTTATGAATTTTAGCGAAGGCGGACAGCCTTTGGTGGATGCCGCTTTTTTGGCCCAGGGACTTTTACGGGCACCTACCCAGCTTTGGGACAGACTTGATTCTGAAACCCAATCCAATATTATCACCGCTCTCAAATCTTCGAGACAAATCAATCCTTATTACAGCAACTGGTTATTGTTTACCGGGATGGTGGAAGCCGCACTAATGAAGTTTGAAGGAGAGGGAGATATGGTAAGAATTTCTTATGCGATGAATAAACATAAGGAATGGTATCTCGGAGATGGTATGTATGGTGATGGGCCAGAATTTCACTTTGATTATTATAACAGCTTTGTGATCCAGCCAATGATGCTGGATATATCCAGAGTACTATTGGAAAACAAAAAAGGATCCCAAAAGGACCATGATCTATTCGTTAAAAGGGCGAGCAGGTATGCGGCCATACAGGAAAGATTGATCTCTCCTGAAGGAACCTATCCGGTAGTGGGCCGATCTATGGCCTACAGATTTGGTGCTTTTCAGTCTTTGGCGCAGGTAGCCCTGTGGGAGGAATTGCCTGAAGAGGTATCACCGGCTCAGGTAAGGAGTGCATTAAGAGCTATAATAGCCCGACACATGGAGGCCGAAGATATGTTTGATGAGAACGGATGGCTTACCCTAGGGTTTTTTGGCCATCAGCCGGAGATAGCGGAGCCTTATATTTCCACCGGTAGTCTTTATTTATGTTCACAGGTATTTTTGCCTTTAGGCTTGTCAGAGAAAGCCACTTTTTGGTCACTCCCGGCAGAAGAATGGACCCAGCAAAAAATATGGGGTGGTAAAACTCCCGTCATAGATAAAGCTATTTGATATGGATGGCAAGTTATCTCTATCAACTCTGATCTGGATTTTGTTGATCTCCACCTGTGGCGCGCAGGGCCTTGAGGATAGTCCTGTTTCTTTATCCACTGTAGGAGAAGGCTGGGCCAATAACTCAGTCAATACGGTCATCTTTAGACGAAATTCTCTGGACTCCGATCATGAATATCAGTTCACTGCTTATTATGATGGAGATGGAAATTTGGTATTGGGTAAAAGAAAGCTGGGTTCAAATGATTGGGAAACGAAAGTTTCTTCCTATCAGGGCAATGTAAAGGATGCCCACAATACCATCAGTATAGCTTTGGATGGTGATGGATATCTACATGTAGCCTGGGATCACCACGATAATCCACTGCGCTATGCTAAAAGCGTAAATCCACTAAGCATAGATCTGGGAGAGAAAATCTCAATGACTGGTAAAGAAGAAGATAAAGTCACGTATCCGGACTTCCATAAGCTTCCTGATGGTAATCTGATATTCATGTATCGCTCCGGCGCATCCGGAAGAGGTAATCTGGTCATGAATAAATATGATCTTTCGATGGGCAAATGGTCTCAGCTGCATCAAAATCTGATAGATGGAGAAGGGGAAAGAAATGCCTACTGGCAAGCCTATATAGATAGTCAGGGCACTATCCATTTGAGTTGGGTATGGAGAGAAAGCTGGGATGTGGCTACCAATCATGATTTGGCCTATGCCAGATCTACTGATGGTGGTACTACCTGGGAAACTTCTTCGGGTGAAGCATATACTTTGCCCATTACTGCATCCAGTGCAGAATATGCCTGGGAGATCCCGCAGAACAGCAGTTTAATCAACCAGACAGCTATGGCTGCCGATGAGGAGGGAAATCCATTTATCGTCTCC
>DATHVH010000162.1:0-9209 GCA_035461405.1 Anditalea sp. | reverse complement strand
AGTGATTTTACAATGTACCACCAGTCAGCAATAAATAAGAATAGAATTTACTTACAGAAACTGTTAATTAAAACTAACCAAGGATGAAATAGCTATTATTATGTCCGAATGGATAGTTTTAATTCTCCAATTAAAAAAGTTACTTTAAATAGATTTTAAATATGTTCTAAAACAGTAATATATAATTTTATCTTTTTAAAGTTCACCGTTAAAAAACAGGATATAAAAAACTAAGAATTAATTTAATTTACCTAAGCAATATTAATTCTTTCCCAACTCAAAACAATTGCTAATAATTTGATTATGTGTTATTTATATTTCATATATTTAATAAATGAAAAGATTTTCCAACTTTATTATTTTTACTGCCTTGTTTTAACGGCCGGTTTCTGATGCTCCGGCATCTATCCTTATTTTGGGGTATTGCAGAAGTACAATTTTGATGAAGAAATGGTACACAATGTTTTTTTATTTACGATTCAACTCGCTTCCCAATGAATAAGATTCGAATATTGATCGTAGAAGATGAAATGATCCTTGCAGCTAACATATCTCTGCAACTCATCAAACTCGGATATGAAGTGACTGGAATAGAAACCAGAGGAGAAGATGCTATCCATCATGCAATAGACAATAATCCTGACCTTATACTGATGGATATCCGATTGAAAGGCAGGTTGGATGGGATTGCTACTGCCAAAGCCATTCAACAGAAGAAAGCCATTCCCTTGATATACCTGTCGGCAAACATTGATGAGGAGACATTTATAATGGCCAAAGAAACCAACCCATATGCTTTTATTGCCAAACCCTTTAACATGCTCGATTTGGAGAGAACCATAGCCTTGGTCATTAATCAAATTTCAAAAAAACCAATAAAAGAAAATTTAAGAGAAAGTATTGAATTTTTGGAGGATCGGATTTTTATCAGGAATCAAAACAAATTAATTAAGGTCATGCTTTCCGAAATCTGGTTCATAGAAGCCGAAAGAAACTACTGCAAAATCGTTACTTCTACACATACCTATACTATCGTATGCATCTTAGGCCAACTCAGTGAGAAATTATCGAACCCAAACTTCATCAGGATCCACCGATCCTTTATCGTGAACATCTCACATCTGGATGCTGTAGCCGAAGGGTATCTGGAAATAGGGCACAAGATAGTTCCTATCAGCAAAGCTTATAAAAATCAGCTGTTTAAGCGTATTCATAAGGTTTGATATGTAGAGTTTCATCGATAATACCCTAAAAAGATTTAGGAAATATTGGTGAATGAAGCTACAAAAATTACTTCCATTTTTTTTACTAAGTCCCATAATAGCCTTTACTTCAAAATCCTATTTTAATTTCTATTTGAAACTTATTTTTCAACAGTGAATCTGTACTATAAAGCCGGAAAAGCCCAATGGTTATTCTAAGTTTTTTAATAGAGTAGATGAAAACTTTAATAAGAATGTAAATCCCTTCCCCTATACCACATATTTATGTGATTTTATCCCTCGAGGGCATAAGTTAATTTTATTGAAGCAACCATTAGTCTTCTTTGGCCATCTTCAATAAAAAAATTTTAACGCCATGAAAAAGATCACAATATTTAGCCTTGTTTTTTGTGCAGCTTTCGCAATAAATGCAAAAGCACAGTCACTTCTTCCTCCACTGGAAACGATGCCTCTATCTGAAAATGCCTACCTGAGCCTAAAATCTGGGGAAGACCTAGACGGCAAAATATTATATATGATCAGCGGCAGAGGAGTAAGTAAAGTAGCATTAAAAGATCAAAATGGTATCAAACATGTCTATAAAGCTTCGGATATATCGGAGTTTGGTATTCATTCAAATGGTCTGACAAAATTGCAATATTTAAATGAAAGCTCCGGATCTATTAAAGCATTGCTGAAGACTGATCGAAGTGCCGTAAAATTGAATGACTATGTTGTATATAGAAACGCTACTCTAAAGGGAGGGAAAGTGCTTTTGCTCCAGCTGCTGAACCCACACTTCGATGAAAAAATACAGGTATACCATGCGGCTAATTCACGGAAAACCACAGCTTGGAGAAAAGGTCCTATTACACTAACCGGGGAAATGCAGCGGGTATATTTAGTGTCAAAAGAGGGAGCTCCTACTATTAAAGTCAAAAAAGGAAGTTATAAAAAATCTTTCCGCAGATTGTTTGAAGACTGTGAACAAATGAAATCTATACAAAAACCTAAATTCAATGATTTCGGCAAACATATTTTCCACTATACAGAAATATGTAACCAGGACAGCCAGTATTACATAGAAAACAAGGGCATTAATCCTTAAAATAATCCATTACAGGTCCCCCTAAATATCCTAAAGTGAAAAAAAAGACTATTTCAATTTGGTTAATGAGTGTTGCTATTTTCATGTCTGCTATAGGGCTTTGGGCTTATATGCAAAAAGATAGTCAGCCATTTGTCTTTATGGAAGGGAAAGCTTTAGGAGTATTTTATTCCATATCTTTTCAAGGTGATGCTGCTTTGGAAATAAAACTAGATTCAATAATTAATAGGGTTGATCTCGCATTAAATACAGGACGGCCAGGATCTGAAGTTTCCTATTTTAATAGAAATGGTTATGTAGACTTTAGATCCCCCTTCCTCCATCAAGCGCTTTTGGTTTCACAGGAATACTCAGAGAAATTTAATGGAGCTGTTAATCACACGCTGCTTCCTCTTATAGAAGCTTGGGGACAGGATTTTTCTAATAAGCGGCAAATTACTCCTGAAAAGATAGAAGAGCTAAAGAAACTATGTCAACCGCAGAATTTAGAAATCTCTCAAGAATCACTTTCGTCCAAATTCCCAGGAGTGCGAATTAATTTGAGTTATATGGATAAAGGGTTTCTCATCGATCTTTTAGCAGACTATCTTAAGGGGAAAGGGGTACAAAATTTTCAGATTGAATTCGGAACAGATGCTATATCATATGGCAAAAACCCTAAAAATAATGATCATAGACTGGTGGTCATTCAGCCTGAAAGTACTAATGAATCCAAGAGTATCATTACAGAAACGAAACTAGTAAACAGGGCTTATAGCAGCAGTGGGAATTATGAAAAATTCTATGTGGATGAAAAGGGTATTAAACACTCCCATCTCATAGACCCACGCACAGGGATGCCTATTGAAAACAAAATTTTATCTGCACATATTAAAGCGCCCACCTGTCTACAAGCTGATGCTATGGCCACGGTCTGCATGATTCTCACATTGGAGGAATCTATTAAGATTATCACCGATGATCCTAATCTCGAAGGATTTATTGTATACAATGATCATGGTTTATTAAAGACTTGGAAATCAGCAGGTTTTGATATCAGTAAAATATAACCTCACTTAATATAAAGCCTTTGATTTTACCAAAAAATAATTGGAGGGGATGCAACTCTCTTATCTAATTCACCATCATCTTCAAAACATATAAAACACTAAACATCAATTTTTTATGAAAAATTTAAAAATTATAAATTTCCTGACTAAGGGGTACATTTTAATTTCAGGTCTTGCATTTCTGTCAGTAAGCTTAATGGCTTTAATATCTCCTCAGGCAGTCATGGACCTTGTACAGGTACAACTTTCCAACCCTGATGCCTTCAGTTCTATACGAGGGGTATATGGTGGTGTAGGTATGGCATTATTTATTTCGCTTATTTATTTAATGTTTAATAATCCTAACCAAGCATTGGTTTTTCTGGCCATGCTATGGGGATTTTATGCTTTTTCTCGGATTATCACCATCATGGTAGAGGGGAGATTGGGCAGCTTTGGTAATCAATGGCTTTTTATCGAAGGCATACTATTTTTAATAGCCATAGGTTTATATATAGCTTCAAATAAACCTAATCAGGAACCGGTTTATTTATCTAAATCACTTAATGCTTGACATTTGTTCCCATTTGAATAACTGATGGTTATTCTCTTTTTCAGTAAATGGTTATGAAAATTTTAAAATTAGTATTCCCTCTTCTGATCATAGCAGCTATATTTCAGAGATGTCAGGAAAATAAAACTGTGGATACCTATGTATTAGATGCAGATAACTCACTAGTTGAATGGTATGGTTATTCAGATAACAATACTACCTCTGGATCAATCAAATTCACTGCGAATGATATTAAAGTAGAAAAAGGCAGGATAAAATCCGGTACTGTAACAATTCCTGTTTCAACTATCACTGATTTTATTCACCCAGAAGATTTAGCAACCATAAATTTAGAGCAAATTAAAAACACTGAAATTCTTGATGCTTTATTACATCCTGTTATAGTATTTGAAATCAGGGAAGTGGCACTGCTTTCCGGCATCCATCCCACCGCTGTACCCGGAGCTAATTGGTGGATACGGGGAGATATGACCATGATGGGACAGACGCATCAATTGTCCTTTCCAGCAAAAATATATTTCAACGCTAATGATATGGAAGTTGAGGCGAAATTCACTATTGATCATACCAAGTGGGAGATGAATTTAGATAATAATCCTTTATTAGGTAAGGATCCAATCCCTCCATTTTTGGACTTATACCTAAAAGGAAAGGCTAGAATTAATAATAAAGTCATTATATGAGAGTACTTCCCAACCTAGTCTTATTTCGCGACATTCGAAAAATATATTATTATTTTCCCGGCCACCAATAGAATATGATATTGGTAAGAAACAATTAATTATTTAAAGTAAAATGTATTTAATTATTGTTTTAAATTTCATTAAGAGACAATGAAATTAATTATGATGATATCACGGGGATAGCTCTATAATATTTAGGATCAGTAATGGTATCCAAAAGAAATCGGGCTGTGTCTCTCCTACTAATGGTCATTGCAGGTTTACCTTCATTATTAAAAAAAACCTTTACAGGTTTAAATTTTTTACGGTTCACCAATCCTACTGGCCGTACAATAGTCCAGTTTAGCCCCGAATTTTTAACCATTGCCTCTTGCCTTTCATGTTCCATATAAGCTGCGGATAAATTACTGTTATCTATAAACCATGCAAACCATCCAGGTGTATAGGGTCTGCTATCCCCTACTCCCCAGGCAGACGTGAAGATGAGTCTTTGTATCCCATTTTCATTGCATGCATTGATGAGACTTCTCATGGTCAGCGAAAGGTAATTTTCGGGTGTACGTAAAGCTGACCAAGGAAAATCACTCTTGCGGGAAATATTCAGGCAACTAATTACTGCTTCACATCTCTGAAGTGCACCGTTCAGGTCCGAAGGAATTCTCGTATCTCCTTCCAAAACTTTCAATTTGGGACTTTGTATTTCTATTTTACTGCTGTCTCTCACCAGAGCAGTGACTTTATAGCCCCTTTCCAATGCCTGGTATAAAACTTCTTTCCCAGTTCTTCCTGTAGCTCCCAGTAGAAGTATCTGTATAGGTTTATCTGTGTATGTAGTCATAGTGCAGCCTTTTCCCTAAATAGATACTAAATATAGGAAAAGGGTTGCAAGGATGGAAAAGAATCGCGGGATGATGCATGTCCGAGGACCGATGTGAAAAAATAGTAAGATGTGAAAAGTAAGAAGAGTTCTATTTTATTCCTGTTAAAAATAAACATACATCTTAGTTGCACTCATTTATGCAGTAAAATATTAACTGAAATTGCTAAAAACTAATACATGATCTATCAATATTTCATAGAGGTTATGTTTCTTTTAAATATATACGCTTTAGTGCCCCAAAATAAATTAGGGGAAAATTTAAATATTGCTTTTGGTGGACTTTAAACGGTGGACCGTCAACGATTACCACAATTAAATAACCCCCCCCTTAAAATTGCTGGCATTATGCATATTCCAAATTTACTTCCGCTTCGCCCTAAACGTTCCATTTGGCTGAACAAACACTGCTTCATTCACTTTCCCACTATCTTCGCGCTCAAACTTAATAGTAAAGCCTTCAACTACCTTCAATGTAAAAGTATCTTCTCCAATAGCAAGCAACTCGTATTCAGGTTGACCAGGAACAAAAAGGTATAATGTTCCGTCATCACCTTCTTTTAAATAAAAGCGAATAGTTTGTCCACCCAATTCATACTCCCCCTCATACTCCTTCATTTTACCCAAGTCAACCTGCACCTCTTTAGGCTTCCTTTTAAACTCCAAAGCTTCAACAGTGGGCTCCAGCTTTACGGTCAATGCGGAAATATCTCCGCTATCTCCTATTCTGAAATTCAACCGAAATGGTGATATTTCCAACGTGTCCGGAAGACCGTTTTCTACAGGATAAGGCATGAAAACGTTGTAATGCACATGCTTGAGCCACATGGACTGCCTTTTTGTTTTGGCATACAAAGAATCATTTTGGACTTCAATAATAAATTTACCATAACCAGGATGGGAATATTCACCCTCAAATTCTCGTGGGCTATGAGTAGTTCTTGTTCCCTTTTTCTGGCTTGTACCCATGGACCTTTTGGAATCATCCTGTTCAGCTTTTGCCTTGTCCATTCTATCTTTGATCTGCTTATTCCAATCAGTAATCTCCACCCCTAACATTTTATCGGATATGATGTTTCTGACGATATTCGGTACAGCCGAACCGTTTTGGTTTACCAATACTGCTATCCCTAAACTGTCTGTTGGGAAAAAAGCAATATTGGCAGAAAAACCATCAATATTACCTCCATGCTCTACTCTGTAATGCCCCTTGTACGAACTGACCATCCAGCCATAGCCATAAGAACTCAGGTGAAGATTAGGGCTTTCCGCCGTAGGTGGCGCTGAGCTCATCACCATATGGGGGCTGATAGCTTCCTGAATATATCCAGGAGAAAAAATCTGTTCACCTTTATATTTCCCTCCATTGATCCAAGTAATTAACCATTTGGATAGGTCTTCCACATTACTGTTGATACTTCCTGCAGGCCCCATGGCGGCTATGTCATAATAGTCCATTTTTGTTATGATGGAATCATTTTTCAGTTTGTATCCATAAGCTGCCTCCTTCCCATTTTTTAGTCCTTCGATTTTAGCTGTAGAGCTAGACATATCCAGGGGCTGAAAGAATTGCTCGGAAATATTTTCCTCCCAGCTTTTCCCATAGAGCTTTTCGGAAATGACACCTTGAAGTAAGAACATAAAATTGTTGTAATACCAAGTTTCTCTTACTTTGGCAAATGGTTCTTGATGGGCAAGTCGCTGCACCAAACTGTCGCGTGAATCAGTAGAAAAAAGGTACCAACTGATATCATGTCGGGGAAGGCCAGTTCTATGCGTCATCATGTCCCGGATAGTTATCATATTGTTCAGTTCATTATTCTGAAACTTAAGTTCAGGAATATATTTAATTGGACTATCCTCAAATTTTAGCTTGCCATCATCTCTGAGTTTACCCATAAGACCAGATGTAAAGGCCTTGGTACTCGACCCTATAGCATAAAGTGTCTGGGGTGTGGCTGGTAATTGGTTTTCATAATCTCTGAAGCCGAAGCCTTTGCTGTATATAACCCGGTCCTTTTCAACCAATACAACCGAAAATCCTGGAGCATTCCAGGTTTTAAGGACTTCTTCCAGCTCTACTTCAAGACCTTCCAGGCGAGTGTCTGCTTTTTGTGCGAGTCCAGAAAAATTTAACCCTGCCAATAGGCACAAAATCATTCCTATTCTTTTCATACAATCAAAAATTTGTAGTAACCACTGAAAATTTAGATAAAAAGTTAGTTGCATCCGAGAAAAATTTAAAAATATTTAAAGTAAGTCATAATCAATGAATTCTAATCCTATTTTTTAGACTTTATAATGATTTAGTGCAGGTGCATTTATGTAATTATTAACGCACAATAATTTTCTTCCAAGATAAAGTATCTCGTGCAACTCCCCTATTTACTTTTCCATCATACATGTAAATCAAAAACTAAAAAACATATATGAAAACTTTTAAAAAAACATCCTTACCTCTACTGGTAATCAAATCAATGACAGTCTTATTTTTGGCCACCTCGTGTGAGTTGCTTGATAAAGATACTCCTACGAACAAGGGCAATGAAATAACTCATTACGGCCCATCTGTCCCACTGGGAAATGGAAAGGCGCAATCCTTTATCACCTTAGCCAGAAACGGGTCTCCTACTGCTATGGGTATAGCCATCAGCGAAAAAGCCTTGGAAAACTTACCTACGGGTCATGAAGGACATGGTAACCACAGTTCATTGGAAACATTTCTTCAGTTGCCTTCTCAGGCCTCAATTACCCCTTTTCAATATATAATACTTGATTGGGCTCCAGAAGGACATGAACCAAATGGAATTTACAACCTTCCTCATTTTGACTGTCATTTCTACATGATCAGTAATGAAGAAAGATTGGCCATCACTCCTCTGGCAGAAATGGATCCTGAGATTCCACTTGCCAAATATATTCCGGTACCATTTATCCAGTTACCTGGAAGAGTTCCTCAAATGGGTGTTCACTGGCTTGATCCAAGAAGTCCCGAATTAGCCGGAGAAACGTTTACGAGGACTTTTATTTATGGTTCATATAAAGAAAAAATCGCCTTTTTGGAACCTATGATTACGCTGGATTACATTAAGAGCAAACCTACAAATATTGATCCCGTACCCCTCCCGGGAGCATTCCAGACAGCTGGCTTTTATCCTTCTAAGTATGAGGTAAAATACAGTGCGGTCAGAAAAGAATATCTGATCATGTTTTCGGACTTCAGTTATAAGACTGGTGAATAATTAAGTAATGACTTAATTCAAAAAATAATCCCCCGGAAATTTCGGGGGATTTTTTTATTGTATTTTGTCTTTTACCCTTACCCATTTGATGATTTACTTATTGTAAATTATATCCTCTATAGGAAAATGATTTAACTGATATCTACTATGTAAGATATTTCGATGATCAGATAAGATTAGTTTCTATCCTTTCTACAACTCGATATCCAATTGGTTGCATCACTTAGCGCCTCATTGAAAAGAATATACTGGTAATACTTCATCATGGGCAGGTCCACATACTTCCCATCGAGCTTATGTATCCAGATATCTCCTATCCATCCATTGGTAGCCCCACGTGGCAGTTAGCGATTTTATTGTCCAGGACAATTAGGCAATTTAGCGTATAAACAAATCTCCTGTTTTTAACTTCAGTAGTTTGACCTTCCTTATATATTTTACGGAGGATGTTTGGATTATTCTTCTACAATTCTCCCTTTTTATCTTCATACTGAA
>DATHVH010000161.1:0-8505 GCA_035461405.1 Anditalea sp. | reverse complement strand
AATCGGTGAACGTCTCTTTCAAAAACCATGAGCTTTAAGTGTATATGATCAGTATTAATAATTTCAAACAGTTCTTTTTCCGGAGGAGCATACTGACCATTTTTTACCAATACATCTACTATGGAGCCATTAATTGGACTCCTTATAGCTACATTTTCAAGAAAGTTGCCTTCTTGGATCTCCTTTGGGTTAATGCCCAATAGACGAAGCTGGGACTCCAGACTTTTGACCAAACCTTGGGAAGCATTATATTCTGCCTGAACCTGTTGATATACTTTTCCTGACCCTACTTCTTCTTGGTAAAGCCTTGTCTGGCGTTGGTATTCTTGGGCGGTAAAGAGTGAATTATTATAGTGCTCCAAGTACTCACTTTGAAGTCTAATGAGATCGGGGTGGGCAATATATGCAAGAACCTGCCCTTTCTTAACCTCATCTCCTTCTATTACATGGATAGAGATAATGTTGGCCCCTACTATGGCAGTCACTATTGCTTCATTGTGCGGAGGCACTTCCAATATACCATTTACCTGTATAGTGCCGGACATACTTTTCAAAGGAATTTCACCCACCTCCATTTTTAAAGCATTGAATTGTAATTCCGAAAGTAATACCGATTCACCTTCCCTATTCACCGCCCTGGCATCTTTATCATGGCTATGATCAATATCCCTTTCTTCGCAGGCAAAAATGATTGTTGCTAAAATTAATAAGGGTATTAATCTTGTTATTTTATTTATAGATATCATTTTGATTGGAGGTAATATTCTAGTTGATATTTTGTTTGAAGATAGAGGTTCAATGCCTCTTGGGCCCTGATTTCTACCTGGATAGATTCATTTAAATTTTGTATTAGGGTAACATACTCTATTTCTCCTTCTTTAAAAGCAAGTAGTGCACCTTCTCTTTGCTCTCGTGCCAGAGGCAATGCTTCCTCTTTAAAGAAAGTCCAGGAGGATAACCATTTTTGATATTGCTGAAGTAGAGACTGGTACCCCGCATTAAGCTCCAGATACGTTTGCTGATAATTTTGCTCTGCTATTCTGGATTGGAGTCTGGCGGCCTGTATCCTGCCTTTTTGCGGAAGAAAGAACAGTGGCACAGTGATGCCAAACTGATACTGATAAAACCCTCGCTGTCGGTCCACTTGCTGACTTCCATACTGGGCCTGTAACTTGGGATAGTAATCCGCACTTATAGACCGTCTCTCTGAATCTGCTAATCTTTGGTTTTCTGAAGCTAGCTCCAATAGGGGATGTGCTTCTAAGGAATGTCCTTCCCTTAAAGGTGCGGTCAATGAATTTTCATCCGAAATAACAGTCGTAAATAATGTATCGCTTACTAACCAGAGATTTAAGCCAATCAAAGCATCCGCTAGGTCATATTCCATCTGCGCTTTTTGAAGGGCTATTTGCTTCACTTGGGTGGAAGCAGCCAGATAGGCCAGCTTGGACGTTTCCTCCACTTCAAAGCGGATTTTAGCAGCCCGCTCAAATTCTCTATATACCGTATCTAATGCATGGTAAAGTGATACTCTTTGTGCCGCTACAAATGCATTGGCATATGCCACCTTCACCTTTTGGGTGAGCTCAAGTTCATCCAGATGGTAATTGGCTTCTGCTAAAGCTTTGCGCCGCCGTTGCACCTCCAGTTTAGGTGCTATTCCAAATACATCTATATTCTGTTGTAATATTCCTATGGGTGTGATCACTCCCTGTCCTTCAGCACCTACCTCATCTCCAGATGTAAATATATTAGTACTTCCCAGATCCCATGCTGTCTTTTTTAATACCTCTTCCTGCTCAATACTTAATCGTGATGATTTTAAAAGTGGGTAATTGGATATTGCCCTATTTACTGCTTCCTCCATACTAATCGGCCTTATCATATTGCCATCCTGTGCCTGCGTAGTTCCGACGCCTAATGTGCATAGTCCTAGTATAACTACAAAACCTGTACTTCTAGGTAATGTAAATTTACTGGAACGGGTTTCTGTCCAGCGATAGAGAATTGGCAGAACAAAAAGCGTGAGCAGGGTAGAGGTGATCATACCACCTATCACCACAGTGGCTAGGGGTTGCTGTACTTCTGCACCTGCAGATCCTGAGAGGGCCATAGGCAAAAAGCCGAAGATGTCTGTGAGGGCAGTCAACAGAATTGGTCTTATCCTCCTTTTGGATCCCAGCTTAATTCTTTCAGAAAGATCGGTTACCCCTTCTTTTTTTAGATCATTCCAACTGCTGATCAGCACCAAACCGTTTAAAACTGCCACTCCAAATAAGACTATAAAGCCCACCCCAGCGGAAATACTGAATGACATATCACGCAGCCACAAGCTATACACCCCACCGATGGCCGCCAAAGGTATGGCAATGTAGATCATAGCAGTTTGTGTAAAAGACCCAAGAGCTAAATAGATCAAAAAGAAAATCATTGCCAATGCTATGGGCACAACGATCTTTAATTTTTGGGTAGCTCTCTCCAGGTTTTCAAATGCGCCCCCATACCGGAGAAAATATCCTGACGGCAAATCAAGCTCTGCGTTTAGCTTGGCTTGGATTTCTTCCACCAATGTTTTTATATCCCTCCCCCTGACATTAATACCTACATAGGTTCTTCTCTGTGTATCGTCTCTACCTATCTGCATTGGACCGGTTTCATAATTTATTTCTGCTACTTGGTGTAATGGCACTCTAGCTCCCGTGGTAGTAATTATATATAAATTTCTTACATCTTCGATACTTTTACGGGAGTCCTCATCCATCCTGACTACGAGATCAAACCTTCTTTCTCCTTCAAATATCACCCCTGCCCTTACTCCGGCAAAGGCAGTCTCTATTACTTGATTAATATCGCTGATATTTAATCCATATTGCGCCAATCTTTCCCTTTGGTAAGAAACTGTCATCTGTGGAAGTCCTGAAGTAGCCTCTACTTTCATATCTGCTACACCTTCAATATTTCTAATCAAACGCCCAATTTCTGCAGCCTTATCCGCCAATACATCTAAGTCCTCTCCATATAGTTTCACTGCTATATCTTCCCGCACGCCAGATATGAGTTCGTTGAAACGCATCTCGATGGGCTGGGAAAATTCTAAATTGATGCCTGGTATGACAGCGAGACGATCTTTGATCTGATTTATCAATTCTTCTTTAGTTTCAGCTGTGACCCATTCGCTTTTGGGTTTTAAGATGATAAAACAGTCCGCCATATCCATAGGCATGGGATCGGTGGGCACCTCTGCCACTCCAAATCGGGATAGCACATGTTCTATTTCAGGAAAATTGGCCAGAAGGATTTTCTCTATTTCAGTGGAGGTTTTTATGCCTTCGGTCAAAGTACTTCCCGGGGTCATAATAATATGAAAAGCTATGTCCCCTTCATCCAGTTGAGGTATGAATTCTCCCCCCATCCTAGTGAAAGTGTATAGGGCTAACACTAATAGCGCCACTGCCGCGCCCAGTACTAAAGCAGCCTTTTTTAACGCTCCATTTAAAGCCTTTTCATATTTTTCTTCTATCCAAATGACCGTCTTATCTCCCCACGACAGCGCGTCTTTTTTTGATGGTCTTATAAAAAGTGCAGAAACCATTGGTACATAAGTTAGGCACAGGATCATCGCACCTATCATGGCAAACATAAATGTAAGTGCCATCGGTTTAAACATTTTACCCTCTATTCCTTCGAGAAAAAGTATGGGAACAAATACCAAGAGGATGATCAGCTGACCAAAAAATGCCGCATTCATCATCTTACTGGAAGCTTTATATGTAAGCTCATCTCTTTCTTCTGCACTGATCGCTGATCCCTTGCTGGATTTCTGATATAATAAAAAGACTGTGCCCTCCACTATGATCACCGCACCATCTACTATGATCCCAAAATCTATGGCGCCAAGACTCATCAAATTGGCCCATACATCAAAGTAGTGCATCAAGATAAAAGCAAAAAGCAAGGATAAAGGTATAGTAGAAGCCACTATCAATCCTCCCCTCCAATTGCCAAGGAAGAAAACCAGAATAAAAATCACAATCAGAGCACCTTCTATTAAATTAGTTTTGATGGTTCGGGTAGTCTTTGAGATCAGTTGGCTACGGTCTAAAAACGGTTCTATATAAACTCCTTCAGGAAGTGAACCTTGGATTTGCTCAATTCTTTCTTTTACATTAGAAATCACTTTATTGGAATTAGAGCCTTTCAGCATAAAAATAATTCCACCTACGGCTTCACCCTGACCATCTTTAGTAAATGCGCCGTATCTAATGGCTGAACCAATTTGGACATTAGCAACATCCTTTATTTTGATAGGAAGGTTATTTACATTCTTTACCACAATGTTTTCTAGGTCTGCTTGGCTGCGGGCCAGGCCTTCTCCACGGATAAAACTGGCCATGTGGTTTTTTTCAATATAAGCTCCCCCTGTATTTTGGTTGTTTAATTCTAAGGCTGCTAGAATGTCAGCACTATTGAGACCCATAGCATTAAGGTGGTCAGGATCATATGCTACTTCATACTGCTTGATATTACCTCCAAATGAATTGACCTCAATCACTCCCGATACCATGGCCATCTGTCTTTTCACGATCCAGTCCTGAATAGTTCTGAGATCTGTGCTGGTGTATACATCGTGATAGTTTGGATCTACTGTAAGGGAGTATTGGTATATTTCTCCCAGTCCGGTGGATATCGGGCCCATGGATATATCGCCAAATCCAGAAGGGATGTCCTTTTTGACTTCTTCTATTTTTTCGTTAATCAATTGTCTGGGCAGATATGTGCCCATATTATCTTCAAATACGATAGTAACTACGGAGAGACCAAATCTGGAAATAGACCGTATCTCTAGTAATCCTGGAAGATTGGCCATGGCAAGCTCAATAGGGTAAGAGATAAATTGCTCGATATCTTCCGTGCCTAAGTTAGGAGCCTGAGTGATGATCTGTACCTGATTATTGGTCACATCCGGAACCGCATCCAGTGGCACCTGAGTCATGCTATAAATTCCACCCACTATAAGGGCAAGTGTCATCAGACCTATGAATAGCTTGTTCTTGATAGAAAAAGCTATGATTTGATTGATCATATTTTTTAAGTTTAATGCTCAGAAAGAAATGAACAGGGCATACCTGTCCCAAATAATACAGAGATTAAACCTTTGGTGGTTGGAAAGGAGAATAAAAAAGGTCTGCGGGATCTGCTGCCTTATAAAGTCCCCAGTGATTTAGATGAATGGGAGCCAGAGATTGGAGCTGTATTTTTTCCAATTTTAAAATGAAGATCCACTGGTAGATAGTGGGATGATTTTCTTTAAACGGTAGATTGGCATGCTCGGGGTCGGCAGCTATAAATCCATATTCATCATCGTTGTATAAATAATGTCCTTCTACAAATTCCCAGAAGGTATCCCCATAGGTTATTTTATGCAATTGGTAATGGTCAAAAAAATTGGGGATTTTATTGATATCGCAACATAGGTCCATGTTCGGCAAAAATGCTTTGGCCGAAATTATAGAGACTAGGACAATGTACGCTATAGTTTTCATCTAGGGGTAAATGTAAGAAAAAAACTTAATTGATAGAGTTGCAGAGCGATATTAGAGAATCATTGAAGGACTAAAAATAATTTTTGGATAAAATTTGTAGTATTTATATATTCATCGTAATATTGCAATGTAATTATACATAATGCTTTACCTATGGGAATCACTAAGACCGATCTGTTTACAGTGTCGCAGAATGAGTTGGCAAAGGTGGCGAAAGTTTTCGCCCATCCAGCCCGTGTAGCCATTCTTGAATACCTCATTCAGTCCAATACTTGTATAAATGGGGACCTTGTAGGGAGCCTTGGGCTTGCCCAGGCCACCATCAGCCAGCACCTGAGAGAGCTTAAAGATGCCGGAATTATAAAGGGGACCATAGAAGGAGTTTCGGTTTGCTATTGCATCGACCCAGAGCGCTGGGAAGAAATTCAAAATCTCTTCTCAGGACTCTTTCAGCGGTACAATAATCCGGATAGCGAAAACTGCTGTTGATTTTCACACACCAGACAATCTTCATCGGACATCCGTCATCCGACATCCGACAATAAATTAATCATTCATACAAAAATCCATACACCATGCTCACTTCAGAATTTATCTCCCTCCTAAGTCAGTATCCTACCACAGGTCTATTCTTTGAATACCGGCCCGGTACGTTTGTACGAACTGACTATCATATTACCGAAATCAAGAATGTCACTTATGATACTGTAGACTGTGGCGGTCTACAAAACAAATGGCAGGAAACCCATGTGCAGCTTTGGGAGAATGAAATGCCGGAACCTGACCATCAGGTGGACACGACCAAAGCCCTGAAGATCTTCCAGGTAGTGGATAAGGTAAGGCCTACCTTTCAGGATACTGAAATCAAATTTGAATACGGAAACTCTTCTTTCCCTACGGCTATACTTCCTGTAAATGATGTAGTAGTCAATGGATCTTCTATAATCGTAAGATTGACGGCAGATGCAACCACCTGCAAAGCTAAAGACAGGGCTACCACTCCCGAGGAAGCCGCTGCCGCCTGCTGTGCCCCGCCACAAAAACAGAAACAGCCACTGCAAATGTTGGGCGCTGTATCTAATGAATGTACACCGGGTGGTGGCTGTTGTTAATTATTGATATAATTATGCATACTGGTGCCAGTAGCATATTTCCTATGACTATTGAGACGGAAGACCGAACACCGAGGACCGAAACTGCTGACCCGAAAGCTATCTAGATAATTCCAGCAAGTTAACTTATATAGTTCCTTACCATCACTAGTAGAAAAGCGTATATCCATAAATATTTATTTTTCATTTCACCGATCTTATATATGCAATTATATCCTACTTTAGAGACAACCGTTGCTAAAGCGAAAAATCTTCCTATAGTTGAAGAAAGAAAACAGGTACTTCAGGAGCTGATTAATTACATCCAAAGTAAAAAAGATAGCGGCGCCCCTGTCCAGCTGAACTTCATCTGCACTCACAATTCCCGCAGAAGCCAATTTTCCCAGATATGGGCGCAGACGATGGCCTATCTTCATGGCGTGACTGTCTTTTCCTATTCCGGAGGCGTAGAAGTTACTGCCTTTAATGAAAGGGCAGTGGCATCTGTAGCACGGTCAGGTTTTAAAATTGCAACACAAGGGTCCGATAATCCAAAGGTGGAGGTAAAGTATGCCGATAGTGCAGATCCTATAATCGCCTTTTCCAAAATATATGATGATCCGGCCAATCCGGAGAAAGGATTTGCGGCGGTGATGACCTGTTCACATGCAGATGAAAACTGTCCGTATATTTCGGGGGCAGAAGAAAGGATTCCCGTAAGGTATGAAGACCCCAAAGCCTTTGATGACACAGATCAGGAGGCGGAGATGTATGATTCAAGAAGCCTTCAGATAGCATCGGAAATGAATTACGTATTTTCCAGGATAAATTAAGCGATGACTGCAACCAAACAGAAAGAACCTAAGAAGATTGCCTTTTTTGAAAAGTACCTAACCCTATGGGTGGCACTTTGTATAGGTGGAGGAGTACTGATCGGGTATCTCGCTGGAGATTCCATGGAATTTCTCAGCACCATGGAAATTTATCAGGTCAATATTCCAATTGCCATTTTGATATGGATGATGATTTACCCTATGATGCTTCAGATTGATTTTACAAGTCTGAAGAAAATAGGCAAAAGACCAAAGGGTATTGTCCTTACCGTCATTATCAATTGGTTGATCAAACCTTTCACAATGGCCTTTTTTGCATGGCTGTTTTTTTCCAATCTGTATTCAGCCTTCATTTCACCTGAACTAGCGGGTGAGTATATAGCAGGGGCTATTTTACTGGGTGCAGCACCCTGTACGGCAATGGTTTTCGTATGGAGCTACCTTACAGATGGTGATCCTAATTATACTTTGATGCAGGTATCGGTAAATGATCTGATCATTCTCATTGCCTTTGTACCTATAGTTGGATTGTTGTTGGGTATCACAGATGTAACAGTACCCTACAATACGCTTATTTTAAGTATAGTAATTTATGTGGTGGTACCTCTGGTAGCAGGAGTTTTAACCAGCCGTGCACTGATCGGGTCCAAGGGACCGGAATGGTTTACAGGAGAGTTTCTGCCCAAGTTAAAACCAGTGAGCGTGATAGCGCTTTTATTTACCTTGGTCCTTTTGTTTGCTTTTCAGGGTAACAATATTCTAGATAATCCCTTGATAATAGTATTCATAGCTGTCCCGCTGATCATCCAGACTTATTTTATCTTCTTTATAGCTTGGTTTGCTGGCAAGAAGCTTAACCTGTCACATGCCGTGTGTGCACCGGCAGCTATGATCGGAGCCAGTAATTTCTTCGAACTGTCAGTTGCTGTTTCTATAGCCCTCTTCGGTCTCGGCAGCCCCGCCGCGCTAGTGTGTGTGGTAGGTGTATTGGTGGAAGTACCGGTAATGCTATCACTGGTGGCCTTCGCCAATAAAAGG
>DATHVH010000160.1:0-17936 GCA_035461405.1 Anditalea sp. | reverse complement strand
TATCGCCAAATTCTACAGCAGCAACAAAACTGTTTCCAACAGACCCATACCATTGTTTGGTATTCGGATATTGCCTACTGCCATATGCAGCTAAAGAGCCATAAAAAGAAGAATTATATGGAATAGGAATACTGGGTTGGTCATCATCAAACTTTCCTTGGATAGCTGGAGTGATTCTCTGAAATCTATTGATGTCTCCCCAAGGCGTATTCCAACTTCCAAAATCCTCTTCCATTTGTGTAATAGCATTTTCCAGTGCTTCTATAAACATAGTATCCGAAGCATTCTCTGCTATAAAATCAAATATGTAAGCATCCCATGGTCTTTCTATTGAAGCTGTTTTTCTTACCAAATGAGAACCAAAATGTACCGCTAATGCAGTAGCAACAGAATTAGTACCTGTGTGAAGATTCCACTGTTGCAAAGTGTCAATCGGTGCTTTAAGATCAGCTTTTCTAGAATCGTTATTGCCTAAATTATTATATGCCTTTACCAGAACGGGTATAAGCGGTTCAAATGCTAGTAATGAAGGATCATAAGAAAGATCAATCAAACTTTGAAGGGTAAAATTATCCTGATTATTTAGCAAACGAACTGCATTTAATCCTCTTGCATTTTCAAGATCCCAGGCTATATAAGCAGGATAATCAGCTGGATCTGGGCTGTGATCTCCAGCAGCGGTAAATGGAGTAGAGTTTGCATTTTGAATCCATCCGTTCTCAGGATTTTCTATATAAATCATCTCTTCAATATCATGTAAACCTTTCCAGTCTGTATCTGGGTTGCTTCCATCCACCACATTTCTCCAATCAAATCTTTTATCTCTGATAGGAATAAAGTTACCGTGATAGTAAACGATGTTTCCATCTCGATCTGCATAAACGGTATTGTTTGAAGAGTTGGTTTTCAGTTCCATCACCTGTTTGTATTCCTCATGACTTGAAGTTTTGGTCCTTTTGTAGGATTGGGTCAAAGCTTTTTCACGCTCCACCATTAGCGCAATGGCTATCCACTTATCATCTTCCTCTCTAATGACAGGGCCATGATGGCTATAATAGGCTGTTATTTCCCTACTATTAATTTTGCCATCTTCTTTATATTTAAGATTAATAGTTTTTTCTCTGAGCGGTTTCCACTCATTCCCAAATTTGTAAAAGAATCTGCCATTTCTTTCTTCTACTGTAAGCGCATAGTGATCTATCGCATCTGCTTTACTCGAGGTGTGCATCCACCCATTATATTCATTAAACCCCTGATAAACAAAAAACTGACCCCAAGTGACCGCTCCATAGGCATTTAATCCTTCCTCACTCACCACATGAACCTCAGGTCTGAAGTAAAATGATGTGTGGGGATTGATCATAAGTAATGCATTTCCATTTTGGGTTAGCTTTGGAGCTATGGCAAAACCATTAGAACCTTTTGGTTCTTCATCAAAATTCCTCTCAGTGTAGGTAAGGTGTGCATGAAAATCACTATCATAAAACTCTTTTAATCTATTTACGGAAATAGTTTCGATATCTCCGCCAATACTACCTTCACTGAAAGTCAAGGCCATCCATGGTTCAAATTTGGTAAGAAGCTTAGGCTTAACTTCAGGGTGAGTATGTAGATAAAAATTTATACCATCTGCCCAGGCATTCATTAGGTCTTTCAGCCATTCAGGACTATTTTCATATTCCTCCTTTACGGTAACAGGATCTATATAAAGCCTCATTCTCAAATCCGCATAGAGTTCATTTATTCCTTCCACTTCTGCCATGCGCCCCATGGCAGTAATAAAGTTTACCTCTACCCTATTGAAATCATCTTCACACTGGGCATACATTAATCCAAATACAGCATCAGCATCAGTTTTGCCATAAATATGGGGAATGCCCCACTGGTCTCGTATTATTTCGGTATTCTGAGCATGTCTCTCCCAACGTCCAAGATCCTCTTGGGCATTTGCGGTAAGGAAAAAGGTAAAAATGAGAATAAATAAGGGTACTTTCTTAAGCATATTATTTGGGTATATATTTATGAGGATGTAAAATAATAAAATGATCTTAAATCCATATACATGTCCGAGATTATATGCTGTATCTGATTGCTAAGCGGTTCTATTTATTTATGGATAATTGAGAGGTTTGATTTAAGATGTTTGAAATTGTAAGGTGAGAAGTGAAAAGTTAGAGATAAAGAATTGACGATGCCTTAGATACGGAATGTTGATAGAATGTTAAAATAAGGTATTATGCCGTGTCGCAGGTACGTAATATTAAAGCATTGATAAGAAAAATAACGTGTTAAGTAATTTTAGGACATGACAAAAAAAGTGATGATGCTTAAAAAACATTTTGATTAAAATATCTTGGGTGTAAAACAAATATATCCCTGAGTTAAGACCCATGGATGTATAATCTGTAATATTATACTTTTTACCCATTAAAGGTATTCTATCATCTATTTTATTATCAATCGATTGAGGACCAGTCTACCAATGTTACTGTGGCACCGGAGCGTTTTCTTCTATTAATCCCTCCTGCTTTAATTCTTGCCAATATGCCGCTGGAATCTTGGCTGTCATAGAAGCTACATTTTCTTTAGCCTGGTCGGCATATCTGGTACCGGGTATTACTGCGGCCATAATAGATGGAGCAGCGCAAAACTGTAATGCAGCAGTGCGTAAATCTACCCCGTGCTTTTCTGACATTTGATGAAGCTTTTTCCTTTTTTCAATAAAACGCTCGGGAATATTTTCACTATAATTATACCTATCTATTCCTGCCAAAAACCCGGAGTTCAAGGGAGCCCCCGATATTAAAGTCACATTATTTTTCTCACAGACCGGGAATAAGCGATTAAGTGCATCCTCATGTTCAATCAGTGAGTACTGTGTAGCCGTCAGACATATATCAGGATCGGAAGCTTCAATTGCTTTTAGTATTGGTTCTATCCGGTTTACGCCCATTCCCCAACCTTTAATTAAACCTTCTTCACGCATCTTTACTAGTTCGGGCATTGCTCCTTTTTCTGCTTTTCTAAAGTTTTCCTCCCAGTCCATTTCTTCATTTTCAGGGGAAAGATCATGGATAAAAACTATATCTATACTTTCTATCCCCATTCGTTGCAGGCTGTCTTCAATAGACCTACGAGTACCAGAGGCGCTATAGTCATAATCATATTTGAATGGTGCAGGGTCTTTCCACATGGTATCCTGTTTTTCACTGGTGGGTTTCATAATCCTGCCAATCTTAGTAGCTAAAATATAATCTTCCCGCTTTTTATTATGTAAAAATCTCCCAAATCTCCTCTCACTTAACCCTAAACCATAATAAGGTGAAGTGTCATAAAAACGAACTCCAGCTTCCCAAGCAGCTTCCATTGCCTCCTGAGCCTGTTCATCAGTCGTGGGACGGAAAGCATTTCCTATAGCCACACCACCTAAACCATAATTTGAAGGTAAATTTATATTTCGAAATAGACTTTTGGGATTACTCAAAGGTCCAGATTCTATATTATGAATAGCGGAAGCATTAAATATTGGAAGCATAGGTGCCAATCCAGCTGCTGCTGATAACTTAATACTATTTGTGAGGAATTCTCTTCTAGTAGCCATAGATTAGTGGATTTAGTGATTACTGGATTAGTGGATTAGTATATGTAGCAATTAGGGATTTGATCTAGTAAGAAATAGTGTATTTTGAAAATAGTGATTTGAAATATTACTGGTTACGACCGTTTAATATTGTTAAGGTTTATTATCAGAAACCCAAAATTGAATGTTATTAATTGAACCTTTACAAATGCTTATTGTAAGTTGCTTCTTTCCAAATATTTATCAGAGGTCCACCTAATCCGGAAATAGGATCAGTATCGGGAATAGGTGTTTGGCTGATGTTCTGATCAGCTTGGGGCCTTTCACCCGTTTCGCCTTTGTTCATATCAGCAGATGCTCCATTTGGATAGGCCCCCACTACTTCAAAATCTATAGAATGACTGAGGCATTTATGCCCCACTCCGGCAGGTATCACTATTACATCTCCTGTCTTCACATTAAATATTTTACCTTGTTCTCCCCCTAATAGCAACTTTGCATTTCCCTGAAATACCCCAAGCACTTCATGGGTATTACTATGGTAATGGTGAAAATCATATACTCCCCATCGCCATGAATTAGTCCAATTGTATTTATTAAATGTGTTTTCCAGCCAGTCAGCATTTATATCGTTGACTTTCTCTGATTTAGCACGATACAGTAAAAGGGGATATTTACTATTTGGGATGTTACCATCATCTTTAAAATAATGCTTTTCAGGGACGAGAAAATTAGAATTTAAATTTTCCATATTTGATTGTTATCATAAGGTCGTCCCACAATTTTTGAGCCTATATAGTTGATGGTAATATGACTATTGAAAGAGAACTTAGGTATTTCAGGAAAAAGATGGCATAAAAAAATCCCCTGAAAATTTATCCAGGGGATTTTAAAGTTGTTAGTGGTAAGTGGTTAGTTGGTTTTTATAGACTGTCTATAAACTTTTGAACTTCCTCTTTAGACTGTCCGGTTTTTTTCTGAATCTTGCCGAGAAGTTCATCTTCTTTTCCTTCTGCATAAGTAAGATCATCATCTGTTAGATCACCATACTGCTGCTTAAGTTTACCTTTGATCTGGTTCCAATTTCCTTTTAATTTATCTGTGAATGCGCTCATAATATTTATATTTATGGTTAGTGATAGACCAATTAGTACATATATAATGCCACAATTACCATAATTAATATTAAAATCTTCCTATAATAAATAGAATGTTATAGAATAAAGACATAGCAATCATAATCTCCTGACATTTTTTCAACCTAAATAGCTAAAAATGAATAATATATTAAGGGCATACAGACAATTTGACATTAAAGGATATCTGGAATAGTAGCCCTACTGGTTTGGCATTTCAGTTGAATATTATAAATTATTCTTATCTAATTTATCTTTAAAATCAATATTAAAAAGGAGGTAATTATGAGAACATTAGCAAAAAGAAACGGAAATGGTAACTCTAGTAATTGGTTATCAGAGTTCATGAACAGAGAACTCTTTGACTGGAATAATTCTAATTTTTCTAACACTGGAACTACCCTCCCAGCTGTTAACATTAAGGAAAACGAAGATAGCTTTACGGTGGAAGTAGCTGCTCCAGGTATGCAAAAAGATGACTTCACTGTAGAAATTGACAACAACTTGCTCACTATTTCATCAGAGAAGCAAGATGAAAAAGTAGAAAAAGAAGGCGAAAGATATACAAAGCGAGAATTTAGCTACCAGTCATTTCAGCGTTCTTTCACCTTACCACAAGGAATGGTGAAAGAGGATAAAATAGAAGCAAAATATAAAGATGGAGTACTTCATCTGATGATACCAAAAAATGACGAAGCAAAGAAAAAAGCCCGAAGAACTATCAAGATTTCATAAATTAAGATTAATAATTCATTTAAAGGACGGTCTAGGCCGTCCTTTTTTATATTGATAATAATTTTTATTTTGAGTTAAAGTTGTAAGACTCCTTATAAGTTAAAATATTATCCAAGGCCAGATATCTAAATTTGAAAACAATTATCATATTTGGATTTAATTTGTAACATCCACTAATTTATGAATGCTAAATTATTTTTATTTGTCATAATACTTTTCACTTTGAGTTCATGCGCAAAAAAAGCTGTTTTTTCCTCAGGCATTTCTCCTACTGAAATAAATCAAATGACAGTATTTGAACCTATATCGTATATCAACCTAATTACCAAAGGTGATAATGCGGTTTATAGTGATTCACTATCTAGAATATCTCAAAAATTATGGCTCAATACTTTAGAACTTAATAACTATCGTTTACCTATTGAAAGTTATATCATTTTGGATGATCACTTTAGTAGGTCGCTTATTGAAAATGAAACTAGGACCCTTTTTGATGAAATAGACGCATTGGATCAATTTTATAGCATACCAATACCTCCCACTTTAAAATCTCATCTTGAAGTATCAGGCAATCGGTTTGGAATGCTTACGCTCACCTCAGGATTTACCAGAACAAAAGGTAATCTTACTGGGCAGATGTTTAAATCAATAGGCATCGGCTTATTGACCTTGGGCATGGTAATGATCATACCGGAAACTGCCCAATCCAATGTTCATGTATTAATATTGGATAATGAGTTAGATGAAGTGGTTTATTATAAAGCTTCCACTTCGCAAGAAATGCAGCCACTAAAAGAAAAAACTCTTCATCGTCAATTGGAGTACCTTTATAAAGATTATTTTTGGTAAGCTGTATATATAGTTTGCCCGGTATAAGGTATTAAGTAGATTACATTTAATTGTATTAACTTTGATATCTTAATCAGTCCAGCGTGAATTATGCAAAAACTAGATATCTTATCAAGAACAGATGTATCCTTATTGGTAAGAAGTTTTTATGATAAAGTAAGAGTTCATCCTGATCTCGGTCCTATATTTAACGAGATAGTAGAAGATTGGGAAACTCATCTGGAGAGATTGACTGATTTTTGGGAGATAGTTCTTTTGAACACAGGGCCGGGCGCTGGCAAATTCAATCCAGTAAAAGCGCACAAGCAAGTAGACCATGCCACAGGTCAACAAATTCATCAGGCTTTATTTGGTCATTGGCTGGAATTGTGGTTTACTACCTTAGACGATAATTTTTCGGGTACAAATGCAAGTTTTGCTAAAGAACATGCTCGCAAAATGGCCCACATATTATTCTTCCGAATCATGGAAGGAAGGATAACTAACTAGAGGTTAGACACTTCATTAGAACAAATTACTTTTCCAATTCTGACACCCGCCCTGCTTCAATCCTCTTTATATTTTCTAACAATTCCCTGTACCATCAGTTGGAAAATAGTAACGTGATTTCTGCATTCAAATCTAAAAGGGTAATAACACTTTCTTTCTATAATCTAAAAATGCTTATATTAAAAGATTAATTGCCCTCACTTTTAATTATAACCCTTTTCAATATGAAAGAAAGGAAAGCTATAAACTTCGACCTTCTTACTACTAAAACCATTCAATCAAAAAGAGTAGGACTATCTAAAAACGATATAAAAGCCTCTTTTCTCGAAAACCTTTTTTTCCATATTGGCAGAATACCTAAGGGAGCCAGTATTATGGATTATTATAATGCACTGGCTTATACAATTCGAGACAGGGTATTCAAAGAGTTTGTCACCACAGTCAAACGAATTTCTGATGGAGATTTAAGGGTAGTAGCATATTTATCTGCTGAATATCTGCCCGGCCCTCATCTAGCTAATAACCTGCTTAGCCTAGGCATTACAGAGGAGACCAGAGAAGCGATGAAGGAACTTGGAATCGATCTGGAAGAGCTCAAAGAACAGGAGGAAGAACCCGGATTGGGAAATGGTGGATTAGGTAGACTTGCATCCTGCTACCTTGATTCTATGGCCACAGTAGGTATACCATCTATAGCTTATGGTATCAGATATGAATTTGGGATTTTTGATCAGCGAATTAAAGATGGATGGCAGGAGGAATATACTGATAAATGGCTTCATTATGGTAATCCTTGGGAAGAAGTCAGACCTGAGATAGTATATGAAGTTAAGTTTGGAGGGAGCACCAAGCATGTGACCGGACCCGATGGAAAATTCAGTGTGAACTGGATTCCAGACTCAGAAGTACGAGGAACAGCTTTTGACACCCCCATATTGGGATATAATGGGTACGGCAGTATTCTTAGGCTATGGAGGGCTGAAGCCATAGATTCATTTGATTTTGCAGCTTATAATCAAGGTGATTATTACAAAGCAGTGCAAAAAAAAATCCAATCTGAAAACATTACAAAAGTCCTTTATCCAAATGATGAACAAGCAGCCGGAAAAGAGCTGAGATTAAAACAACAATACTTCTTTGTTACTTGCTCACTTCAGGATTTAATAAGGCTTCATCTTTTACAAGGCAGGATTCTAGATACTTTTCATGACAAGTTTGCCATACAGCTTAATGACACTCATCCGGCCATTGCTGTAGCTGAATTGATGCGTTTATTCGTAGATGACCATCAAATAGATTGGGATAAGGCTTGGAGCATTACGCAAAAGTGTTTTGGATATACCAATCATACCCTTTTACCAGAAGCTTTAGAAAAATGGTCAATCCCTTTATTTAGAAAAGTACTTCCTAGGCATTTGGAAATAATTTTTGAAATCAACCATAGGTTTGTACAGCTGCTAAAATATCAGCACTCATGCAATGAAGATCAAATTTCCCGAATGGCACTTGTAGACCATAGTGGTGAGGGAGCAATTCGAATGGCCCATTTAGCTGTAGTGGGAAGCCATATGGTGAATGGGGTGTCTTCGCTGCATTCAGATCTATTAAAAAGAAATGTATTTCATGATTTTGCTGAGATCTGGCCAGATAAATTCTGTAATGTTACCAATGGAGTCACACCACGTCGATTTATGGCATTGAGTAATCCGGAATTGAGCAGGTTAATAACAGAATCTATAGGAGGTGAATGGCTTACTGATTTGGATCAACTTAAAAAATTAGAAGCATATTCGGAAGATAATGACTTCCAGGAAAAATGGATGGCTATAAAAAATGCCAATAAGCGCTTCCTCTCCAAAATTATTCAAGATAACCTGGGAATCTATGTAAACCCGAAAATGATGTTTGATGTCCAGGTGAAGCGAATACATGAGTATAAAAGACAGCATTTAAATGTGTTGCATATACTTCACCTATACCTTGGAATAAAAAAAGGCAACCTTCAAGACATGGCTCCTATTGCATTTATTTTTGCCGGAAAAGCTGCCCCTGGATATTTTATGGCTAAATTAATCATCAAGCTTATCAATTCCGTAGCTGATTTGATAAATAAGGATCCGGAGGTGAACAATAAAATCTCAGTAATTTTCCTTCCTGATTTTAATGTAAAAAAAGCCCAGCAAATCTATCCTGCAGCTGATTTATCTGAACAAATTTCCATGGCTGGGAAAGAAGCTTCTGGTACGGGGAATATGAAGTTATCCTTAAATGGAGCTCTTACAATTGGTACCTTGGATGGGGCCAATGTTGAAATGATGGAGGAAATCGGAAAAGATAATTTTTTCATGTTTGGCCTTAACGCAGATGAAGTACAGCAATGGAAAAATGGCCATTATAAACCAGGTGATTATTATGTCCATAACAAACCCCTGAGGGAAGTCATGGATTTTCTTATTTCCGGCAAACTATCAGAGGGAAATCCCAACCTTTTTAAACCTATCTATGATAACCTACTTTATGATGATCCCTATATGATTATGGCAGATTTTCAATCTTACCTGGATACGAGATTGGAAGTCAATAGGACATGGTCAGATCCCAAAGAATGGGCTAAAAGATCCATTTTAAATGTAGCTAGAATGGGAAAATTTTCGTCAGACAGATCCGTGAAGGATTACTGTAGATTTATTTGGAAAGTAGAATCATTCGAAAAAAGGAAAATTGTTCCAAAAAACACATCAGGTTAAAAAGGAAGTATGTAATATAATAGTTATAACTACCTTATGATTATAAATATAACCGCTGTAATATGTTAGACATAGTGATATCCGCACGTAAAGCTTCAATCGGAGAAGGCATGGATGTAAAAAGAATATTGCCATTTAGGATGCGGAGAATGGTGGGCCCCTTTATTTTTATGGATCATGCTGGCCCCGTAGACATAAATCCAAAACGAATGTCCACTATGGATGTACTGCCCCACCCCCATATTGGATTATCTACAGTTAGTTACCTTTTTGGGGGTCAGGTAACTCATAGAGATAGTCTTGGGGTAAATAAAGTCATACGACCTGGAGAAGTAAATTGGATGACGGCAGGTAGTGGTATAGCTCATTCCGAGCGGTTTGAAGATCCTGATACCCTAGCCGGAGGTGCATTGGAGATGATTCAGACATGGGTAGCACTTCCCGAAAAAGATGAGGAATCGGATCCAACTTTTGAAAATTATCAACCTGATGAATTACCTGTATTTACGGATAAAGGGATCTGGATGAGACTTATAGCAGGAGATGCTTATGGATTGAACAATAAAGTAAAAACTCATTCACCACTCTTTTACCTACACGTCTTATTGGAAAAAGGAAGCAAATTTACGCTACCTCCAAATTATACAGAACGTGCCATCTACATAGCGAAAGGAATTCTTGAAGTCTCCGGACGTTTTTATGCAGAAGGACAAATGATGGTTTTTAACAAAAATGCTGAACCTATAATAATAGCTAAACAAGAATGTACACTTATGTTCTTAGGCGGGGAACCTTTAGGAGAAAGGTTTATTTGGTGGAATTTCGTCTCCTCCTCAAAAGAACGAATAGAACAAGCAAAGGCAGATTGGAAACAAGGCAGAATCCTATTGCCTCCTACAGATAATTTGGAGTTTGTTCCACTTCCAGAAGACAAATCAAGACCTGCCGGCAGCCCTCCCCCACAGGCTTTGTCATAACCTCTTATAAAATAACTGGATATACGCTCATGCTATTTTAATTAACGGTGATATGAGGGTGGAAGAAATATTCAGAATGGATGGCAAATCCTGAATCCTAAAGGGGTGAAAAAACTTTACTTGCCTATAATGGAAAATCAAAAAACAAAAGGCTACCGATGGAGACCGGTAGCCTTACTTACTGAACACTGGATAAATTAAAAAATCTCATTCGTTATATTTTTTTTATGTTTGATAAATCATAGATTTATATAAACAAAAATAACCATTTTTTATTTATTATTTATAAAATTGCTTTATTAAATCAAAAATTATTTTCTTGCCATCCCCCACTTTACAGTGAATATGAAAAAGTACGTGGTTAGTGTTATTTCTACTAAATCAGGATCACATGAGGTTCATATAGCAGAATGTACCAATTTACCTCAACATGTCAATGACATAGGCGAACATGAAAGCTATCAAAATGCTATGGAAGCAGTTTCGAAAATAATACCTAAAGCTCATGCCTGTCCCTTCTGCATACCTAATTTATCAAAATAAACCTATTTTTATATATTTAAGTAATTTAATTTTTATTTAAACAAAATATTCCGCCAGTATATCCTTTAAAAGGGGAATATGCAGGAGGTAGTTAATAGGCTGGTATCTCTAATTAATAAAAAAGGAGATTGATTGAATATATACAAATACTAGCTATATTTCTTCTTCCAATTGCTATTAAAAAATCACATGCTACTTTCTTCAGTATTACTCATATTAGGGTTCGGATTATTAATAAAAGGAGCTGATTGGATGGTAAATGGCTCCTCATCACTTGCCAAAAAATTTAAAGTTCCTGATTTGCTAATAGGCCTCACCATTGTAGCTTTTGGCACTTCTGCACCTGAGCTCGTTGTGAATATCTTCGCATCTATTGATAAGAGACATGATATTATCTTTGGAAATGTAATAGGGAGCAATAATTTCAATCTTTATATTATATTGGGAATTGTAGGACTTATCACCCCCATTGCAGTTAAATCAAGTACTGTAAATAAAGAAATCCCCATTTCACTTTTAGCTTTACTTCTTCTCTTTTTCTTATGCAATGGATTTTTACTTCAAGGAGATTACCTTCTCTCAAGATTTGATGGTTTAATTTTATTTTCATGTTTCTTTCTGTTTTTATTTTACATCTATAGGCAATTAATTACTGGAGAAGAAACTCAGGACATAAGTCCATTGGTATATTCAAATTTGAAAATATGGATATTAATCATAGGGGGCCTGGCTGGTTTGATTGTAGGAGGAAAAATGGTAGTAGATGCAGCTATTGATATAGCCACATCAATAGGAATTAGTCAGCAGATAATTGGTCTTACCATCGTAGCTGCTGGCACATCCCTGCCAGAACTAACTACCTCCGTCATCGCTGCTCTTAAAAAGAACAGTGATATAGCTATAGGAAATGTCATTGGATCAAATATTTTTAATATACTTCTAATTCTTTCAATCAGCACATTTGTAAATCCTATCACATACAATCCAAAGTTTAATGTGGATATGTACTTATTAGCCTTTGGCACTACTTTACTGTTCCTTGCTATGTTTACTGGTAAAAAGAAAATACTTGATAGATGGGAATCCTTATTTTTACTTCTAATCTATATAGGCTATACGATATACCTATTAACATAAACTTTCTAACCAAAGGTGCCTTTACATACACCACTAAACAAATTACCGGTGAATTGCCAAATCATGATTATCTGTACGAGCATATATAATGGATACCTGTCCATTCAATTCGTTGTAGAACATTTCCTATACTCCCCTCCACATTAAATTATTCATCATCAAAATTACGGGGGCTCTTAGTTAGTCTTGAGAATCATTTGTCTAAAAAATGGTATTTAATTTAAACAAATAGAGGTGTAAAGAAACGTATTGAAACCACAACAGGGGTTTCTAAGAGCGCCATAACCAAATCCCCAGCATATTGTTAATGATTAATAAAAATTTTTCACAATTTTTTTATAGTAGAATATTTTATATATGATGATTAAACAATATATGCTTTCATCCTTTTGTGAAATTTGGTGATTTGCAATTGTTTATACTCATTAGAATTTTTTTTCGGGATTTTCCCTCAATAATCCCATTCCCAATTATCAAACTGCCCCTACACTTGGTATATTATTTGTATCAAATTAATAAATATTTGTTCAATAAAATTCGTTTAACCTATAAATAATCTAGTTTATAATTAAATAAATATCATTTTTGAACAAAATATATTTTTATATAAACCACTATTCACCTAAATACACTGCACTATGACCACTTTAGAATTTAGTTACTCGCTAAATAAACTGTCTAAATCATTAAAGCCATTTGCCCTTAAATTAACAAGGGATTCAGATGATGCCAATGACCTAATGCAAGATACAGTAGTAAAAGCTTTTTCAAATAAGGATAAATTTACTGAAGGCACAAATCTTAAGGCTTGGCTTTACACTATAATGAAAAACACCTTCATCACTAATTATCAAAAGATGGTGAGAAGAGGTACTTTTATTGACACCACCGACAACCTTCATTATATCAATTCCGGTTCCAGTATGATAGAAAATGAAGCGTATAGTAACTTTACTATGGAAGATATCAATCAAACTTTAGATCAATTGGAGGATGTGTACAAAACGCCTTTTTTAATGCACTTCAAAGGATATAAATATCATGAAATCGCCAAAAATTTAACTATCCCGATTGGAACTGTTAAAAACAGAATTCATATTGCGCGAAAGATTTTAAAAGATGAGCTAAATATATATAAAACCAAATTCTAATGATATTTGATACTTCTCCTAAATATATCCTCCTGACAACTGCTCAGGAGGATTTTTTTTTACTTTTTACTATGAATATCCTTAAACTAACTCACGTAAATTTTTTATCTGTTTTTAATGTTTCAATTTGAATTCAACTTAGTATAATTTTCAAAACATTCATTAAAGCGACATGTTGAATATAAATCCACTGTCTATTCCTTAATGCATTATTTATGCTGCCAATGAATTATTTAAAGATTGTCACCTCATCTTTATTAGGCACCTCAGCTATGACAGTTTATAGCTATTGGAGGTCTCGGCGGGAAAATAAAAATTTTCGGGAACCGCAACTTTTAAATCTAATGATGGAAAATCTATACATTTTGCCTAAGGTTCCAACTGCAGCAGGATGGATACTTCATTATAAAGTAGGAATTGGCTTTGCCATATCTTATCATATCCTGTGGAAAAAAGCTGTACAACCCAGTATCATTTCTGGAACTATTCTAGGAGCATTAAGTGGTATAGTGGGTGTAGCAGTATGGGACACCCTTATTAATAAGCACCCTAATCCTCCTGTTATTGACAGGACAGCATTTTACCCGCATCTTTTAGTAGCCCACGTTATATTTGGAACATTTGCTGCCATCGGACATCATGTATCTAAATAAAAATATATATTAATTAAATTTCAAAAGGCCGATAAGATCGGCCTTTTGAAATTTAATTGTCTGTAGAGTGGCTATTATTATTGTTTGTTTTCTTTTTAGAAGATTGTGATTGTTCCAATCTCTTTTCCCACTGCCTATTCATTGCTCGGATGTCTCTTAAATCCTGAGCTAATTGTTCCATATTAATTTCCATATAATAAAGGGGTTTAAATGTAGAGATAATTGAAAATCTACCCTTATGTTGGCTTCAATAATTTTTCTCTCGAATCCAATTAAGCCATTTTTTTAAAATTATTAAAAGAGTTATTTAAATAAACGGAAAGATAAATTTAATGTTTTATTCTCTTATGAATTAATTCCTTTAAAATTAGATAAAATAAATTAAATTACATTAATATTTTTATTCAATATAGGATTTTGTGTATAAACAGAAAAAAGTTGGTAGTCAGGGTAGCCTTGCCGACTAATCCCATAACTGTTTATCTCTTAATCACCTTTGGACCGGAATTATAAGCGGACTACGATACGCTATACAAGGATTATATCGTGGACTAATGAAAAAGTTTTTAACATTGAGCCTATTGAAAATCAAAAATCACTGACAGGAATATATCAGTCATTTTTAAACAGGAAAGTTTTTTGGAGATTACATATCATGTAAGCTGATGACATTTATTCTATTTCAGAATTATGCACCAGATAGTTTGTAAGTTTATCCCATTGTAACTTTTGCAGTCCCAATGAGCCTGTTTCCGCAATTACGGTATTTATCACTTTCCTATTCCCTGCTTTCTCCCCCCTATTATTTATCTCTTCATGCTTTCCAATTTCGTAGGCGTAGATAGTCTTCCCAATCCTTTTAACTTGAAAAGTGCTTGTCGCTTTATCTGTAAAAAAATGTTTGATTTCTTTCTGGTTCTCACGAGTAGCTTTAGGTTCTGCACATGGCCGTACTGTAAATTCGGCTTCATCTCGCTTATCTAAAATATCGATTACCTGAACCCAATTTACTGGATCAGGACCAGGTAGATCTATATAAATGTAATATCCTTTGAGGGGTTTATCTGTACTTATTTTCTCACCATTGGTATCGTGCAAGTGAAAAGCACTGTTGATCCCAGGTAAGTGGGACCAACGATTAACATTAAAAAGTTTAACTTTAGACCTTTCAAAAGCCGTAATAGCATCTTCTTTTGAAGGGAAATCCCTTTTATTTGAAAATTTTTTATTTTTAGCATTTAGGCCTTCGAGGAAACCTAGTTCTGCCCATAGATTTTTTAGTATTTTGCGGATTCCCATACCAGTTTGATTAGTCTAAATAGCCAAATTGTTTATCCGCTTTCATGTCACCAGCATATATTCAGGTTAAAACTTGAATTATGTCTTTTGTGGACTATCGACCGTGGAGTACGCCTCGGTGCAAAAGTGTCGACGATTACCTATTATTGAATAAAGCTACATCTACATTACTTGCGAAATTGCGGATAATCTAAATAGTCAATATCAAAATTGATACCCAATCACATTAATATAAAAGTCCAGGAAATCTTTTATTTCTTGGTTAGCAAATATGAAAACTTAATCTATATGTTAAAAGTCAACTTTGCCCATCCGATTAAACACCAGTTAAAACAGACAATGAAACCTCTACCCTAAAATATGATTTAAACACTGTTAATCTTATTGAGTTTTTAATAAATATATAATGAAAAAGATAGTGTTTGTAACTAAATATTAAACCCGTAGAAATGATTTATGAGAATTTCCCGTCTACCCATGTAAGTAATAGAAATGTAAAAATCTGGGTACCTTCTAGCTATAAAAGAAATAAGGACATAAAATATCCAGTAATCTACATGCATGACGGTCAAAAAGTATTTAATTCTGGCTCGGGTCAAATAGATTGGGGTATGGATAAAATCCTCACCCAATTATCAAACGAGAACCAAATCCCTGAAGTAATAGTAGTTGCGGTCTGGAATACCGCCTTGCGGATAGCAGAGTATATGCCTCAGAAAGCATTTGACATGCTCACTAAAGAACAGCTAGCCAATATTCCCAATATAAACGGCTTTACCCCCCAGTCTGATGAATATCTCAAATTTATAGTAGACGAGTTGAAACCGTATATTGACAACACCTATCCTACCCATTGTGAAAGTGAAAATACAGCCATCATGGGGGCAAGTATGGGTGGTTTGATATCACTATATGCCATCTGTGAATATCCTGAGGTGTTTGGCTATGCCGGCTGTATGTCCACCCATTTCCCTATAGGAAACGGCATCATGCTGGATTACATGAAAGATAACCTTCCAGATCCAAGTGCACATATGATCTATTTTGACCATGGCACCAGAACTTTAGATGCCCAGTATGAACCCTATCAAAAAAAAGCTGACAAGATTATGAAAGAAAAGGGGTGGAAGGAAAACAAAAACTGGGTGACCAAAAAATTTGAAGGGCATGATCATTCAGAAAATGCATGGAGATCTAGGGTACATATTCCTCTTTTATTTTTCTTTGGCGAAAAGAAAAAAAATGAAGGCTCAGACAATCATCTTACAAATTAAATCTACGCCAAAGACCTCATGATATTTATATAAGTTAAATCTTTTTCTTATTCACTTTTGTAAATAAAAACAATAAAGCCTGCTTTAAATGCAGGCTTTATTGACTTAACCATTTTTACTATTTACTAATAAAATACAGTTGTATTACTTTCAGTTCTTACAATTCTGTCTACTATATGGATTAGTCCGTTTTTTGCTTGTACATCATGACGGATTATCTCGGCTCCACCTACAATGATAGATCCGGCCCTAGTTCCTGCTCCAGTTGAACCAGGGGTGTTTATCTCGGTAGTTTCTCCATCAGGACTTTCCAGTATATGATTATTTTGAAATTCAATGGCATGAATTTTTCTAGGCACAATATGAGCACTCAAGATTCTTATTAAATCATCAAGATTGTTCGAATTTTTTAATTTGTCGTATTCTTCCGTTCTCATCTGTTGAAATGCCTGGTTAGTGGGAGCAAATATGGTTACTTCCTCCTGTGCAATAATGGACTGTTCCAAACCCGAGCTTTCAAGTAATTTTATGAAGATGGAAAAATTTTCATCCTGCTTTAATAGATCCAAAGCGTCATGGCTTTCGGTATCGGAGACATCCTGGAATAATTCTTCATAGACCATTTGTGTGTCATCCTGGGTCCTTGAATCAGTTTGCGTTTGAGTTCTTTCCTGTGCTGTCACAGAAGCCATAGCCCCGAGCATCAGAAAGGAAATCGCCAAGGCACTATTCTTAAAATTTTTATTTATAAGTTTCATGTTTTAATTATATTATGGTTGTAATTTCTAATTTTTATGATATAACCTACATATTTTGTTCCAGATTAAAATCATTCGTACATTTCATTGAATTTATTTTTTATCAAATATTGATTCACAGAAAATTCAAATTGAAATATACTACTCAGAAAAGTTAATCTTTGATTTAACAAATTATTGAAATCAACCACATATTCTATAATCCTATTTTTCAAATCAGGTGTATGACTTTAATAGTCACTCGCTTAGCCGGTAAAAATTATATTTTATAACTAAAATATATTTTGTGATAAATGTCATTATTTTATATATTGATCACAAATTTGTACCAATGAGAATTAATATTTTTCAATTTCTCTTATTGGCAGGGTTAATCTTTTATTTTTCTATTAAGATGACTTTTGCCCAGGATGTCCTAACTATATCCGATAAGAAATCCTATCCAGTAAGGGATTACTTGCAAGCACTGGAAGCCTCTCCGGCTGAAGGTATCGCGTATGTACTTAATCGATATGAGTCAGGGGATTTTACAAAATTACATAGTCCAAAGCCTTTCAATAAAGGGGCTACTACCAGTATTTGGTGGTTTGCTCTACCTATGAAAAATC
>DATHVH010000159.1:0-33033 GCA_035461405.1 Anditalea sp. | reverse complement strand
AAATTCCAAATGCCAAAAAAAATACCAGATTTTTGGAAGGTGTGGTTGAAAAAATTATTTATCCGATAATTTTAAAATAGTTTCTATAATCCCAATATTTATTAGATAAAACATTATATTAGAGTTAATTAACGCAATAATTATTCGAATAGCTAAAACATCCATTGCAAATAAATAGTAAGGTTTTCAAAATGAACATTTAGAAATCTGGTATAAATTACTTTTTATAGCGTGGATATGGTACTATCCCTTACACTGAAATTTTTATTTCTACTGGATGGTTTTTAACGTCTGTGGATATGAACTGTTTTTCACAGCTAAGTCTAATTTAATTTTTATTCAAATTTTATAGGACCAAGCTGATTATGATCAAAAGCAGCTCAAACTATTAGAAATCCTTAGATCATTTACTTTTCAATAAATGATTTTGGTTATAGACGTTTTTCACATTGTATAATTCTTTCAAAGTTTTGGAGAGCTAAACCATACCATTATGATCGATACTCAAAATAAATATAATTACGACTACTTAGAAAGTTACCGTCAGATTATGGATCCTGCGTGTGACGATACGATTAATGATTTATTCAGTTCCAAATCATTTGAAGAATACAGAGAGATATTGAAAAATATGGTTTCTAACGATTCCCTACAGTCTAAAACATTAGATCCTATTATTTATAGTTTTTTGAATTCAAATTTGCACCCCCCTTTTGAACAATATGATTTTAAAATGTTTCGAAAAGCTTATAAGGTTTGGAAACGTGATGGTATAAAATTTATATACATACTTTTTTTCAGATCTCTGCCTTACACCTATATGGCCGAGAAACCTGCACATGTATTAAAGCTGACAAAACTATTAAAAGAACATCCTGAAAGGCGTATAATCGAAACAGCCCAATTTATTTTTGATGTCATGGAGGATGGATGGTGGAAACCTGAAAAAAGTGGAAAGTTAACCGCCCTTAAAATTAGAATGCTGCATTCTACTATTAGATATTTATTACTCAAAAATCTTAAGGAGGAGATCAATGATCCAAAAATAGATAAATGGAATCCCGAGTGGGGCATGCCTATAAGTCAAGAAGATTTAATTGCTACTAATCAGGTGTTTTCATTAGAGTTTATTAAAGGTATGGAAATATTAGGACATCCTCTTAAACAGGACGAACAAGAAGCATGGTACCATACGTGGAAGGTGATAGGTAAAATTATGGGTATACAAGATGATTTATTAAATGATAATATTGAAGAGGCATGGTCTCTACAGAAATCTATTTATAATCATCTTTTTGAAAACAATGATCACACATCAGGTATAATTTTAGGGCAGGCATTAGTTACTACATTATCAAAATTCTTAATTAGTGAAAGACTGGTATTGCATCAGATGAAGAATATGATTAAGGATGATGACCATCCTGAAATATTCAATAAGATTTTCGGCCCTACCTATAAAAATAAGCATCCCTTACTATTCAAAGATATACCCGCTGACCATCCTTTAAATGAACAGCATGAAAACGAACTGCATATAGACCACCACCAAGAGTTGACACTTTTACACAGTAAATTAAAGAATATAAGGGATGAAGATGGATCCTTAGGAGCTAATAAGAATATAATCGGCCGGTATCTACAAAAGTTTCTCTCACTGATGGGGGATATTTTACATAATAAATTCAAAATAGATACCCCAATAAGGCGTAAAAGGCATTTGATAGATTTGCATTTAGATCAAACTTTGAAGGTTTTAAACAAACACAAACCACATAGTGCCAAATCTCCAAATAGGGCAATATTCAAACAGGAGGTCATGCAAGCATTATCAGGTATTATTCTGGGTCAACTTTGTAAGGAATTTAGGATTCATAAACTTACTGAGTTCAGGATACCTCATGATATTCAGGAAAACTGGTCTTTAAAACATAGATAAGATATAAATATGAATACCATAGAAAAAAACATAAAAGAACATCAAAAAAATATAGTCTCTTACTATGAAAACACGTGGCTAGATTATCGTGTATGCTGGATGAACAGAAAAAATAGAGCGGTTCATTTTGGCTACTTTAATGAGGATGTAAAAGATCACAATAATTCCTTGGAAAACTTAAACCAAGTAATGGCAAATAAAATATCACTATCGCCTGGTGATATAGTCTTGGATGCAGGCTGTGGTCAGGGAGGTAGCTCATTTTGGATTGCTGAAAAAATCGGTGCAAAAGTTAAAGGGATTACCTTAGTACCCCATCAGGTAGAAATAGCTAACAAGGATAGTTTTGAGCGAAATTTGACTGACAAAGTTTCTTTTTCCATACAAGATTATTGTAATACCTCCTTTGCTGATGAAACTTTTTCAGTTATTTGGGCATGTGAAAGTTTATGCCATACAGTAGAAAAAGCTAATTTTTACAAAGAAGCCTATAGACTTTTAAAGCCTGGAGGTAGGTTAATTGTAGCTGAATATATCCGAAAGGATAGACCACTATCAGCTGCTTATGAGACATTGCTAAAAGAATGGCTTTCGGGCTGGTCCATACCTGATATAGATACGTGGGATGAACACTGTATGAATATGGGTATGGCAGGGTTTACTGATATAGATATGCAGGACGTCACAGCCAATATTTTGCCCTCCTTGCGAAGGTTGTACAGACTATCCCAAAAACTTCTGCCTCTTGGGGAATTCCTTCATTTGCTTAAAGTAAGAAATGACGTAAAACATGCCAACCAAGTAGGGTCGATAAAGCAATATATAGCATTGAAAGAAGGAATCTGGTTTTATAGTTTATTTTCAGCTTATAAAGCTTAGCGGAATGGATGTTGAGAAAGGTTTAGTTATACCAAGTGGGTTTCATGTTCACGAGAGATTGTATAAAAATGACAAACATGAAATCATAAAAGTCACCCGGGAAGTGGACGGTAAGGTGATGACATTAAAAATCACCCGACCGGGTGTCTTGGATATAGTAGACCTTTCTAAATTAAGCCATGAATATAATATTCTCAAAAGTTTAGATCATCCGGGAGTTTTAAAAGTACACATGCTGCATTCAAGCAGAAAATCCGTTTGTCTTGGACAGGAATATATAGCAGGTGAAACTTTAAAAAAGAGAATATTTAATAAGCCCCTTTCTTTAAAGGAATTTTTTGAATTTGCTATACAGATAGTCGATGTCCTCATTTATATTCATGATTTGGGGATCATACATAAAGATCTAAATACAACCAATATTCTAATTACTGACGATAATAGGATAAAAGTGATAGATTTTGGAATAAGTACGAGCCTTCATACTGAAGAACAGGACAATTTATCTGTGGATCTCATTGAAGGCACTTTGGTATATATATCGCCAGAACAGACAGGAAGAACGAGCTTTGCGATTACCAATAGTTCAGATCTGTACTCTCTTGGGATAATATTCTATGAAATGCTTACAGGAAAGCCTCCATTTGATTCTGCTGATCCGCTAGAAGTCATTCATTTTCATCTCACCCGCACACCTCTAATGCTTCATAAAGTTATACCGGGACTTCCGGAAGGGTTGTCAAAGGTAATTGGCGAACTATTAGAGAAAAATCCGGATGATCGATATCAAAGTGCATTAGGCTTAAAAAGTGATCTTGAAAAACTTTCTCAAATGGTTACAGACGGGAAAGATACCAGTGATTTTCTGCCAAAGCAGCTCGATAAAGCTGGAAAATTTAAAAAGACCCAAAGGCTATACGGTCGGGATAAAGAAATTGCTCGGTTAATTGACTGTTTCAATCATATTTCTCAAATGAAATCCATGCTAGTGTTAGTTAGTGGATATTCAGGTGTAGGTAAATCTGTAGTGGTCAAGCAGCTGCAACATCCTGTATTGGAAAATAAGGGCGTATATATTACAGGAAAATTCGATCAATATAAAAGAAATACGCCTTATTCGGGGTTTATTGAGGCTTTTGACGATTTAATTAAAATTATACTTGCAGAAAAAGAAATTGTCGTCCTTGAGTGGAAAAGTAAAATATTATCAGTTTTGGGATCAAATGCCTCCTTGGTGATAGAAGTAATTCCCAGTCTAGAACTCATCATAGGTCCTCAGATCACTGCACCTAAACTTCAACCAGCAGAACAGGAGTTTCGCTTCCGGATGGTATTATTGGATTTCATTTACTTATTTGCCGAACCGGGTCATCCGCTTGTATTATTTCTCGATGATCTTCAGTGGGCTGATCTTCCTTCGTTAAGTCTACTCGAAAGGATATTAACTAATCCTAGACAAGGTGAGATACTTATACTAGGCGCATATAGGGACAATGAAGTTACAGAATTACATCCTCTTAAATTAACCATTAGCCAACTTAGTAAAGAAGGAATAAATTGGGAACACATCCATCTAGAGGAACTGGACAAGAAAACTACTGACCAAATAGTAGCTGATTCATTTAATTTGCCTGTAGATAAAGCGAAAGATTTGAGTCAACTTGTCTATTCAAAGACCAAAGGAAATCCATTTTTTATAAATAGGTTTCTCCAGTCCATCTATGATAATGGATATATACGGCCCGACAAATCAGGAAATTGGTTTTGGGATCAAAATGAATTGCAATCCTTGTCTTATACAGACAATGTCATAGACCTTATGACGAAGGAACTGAATAGTTTACCTGCAGAAACCAGAGAAGTGTTAAAAATGGGGGCTGTTTTAGGCAGTACATTTCACCTTAATATACTCGCACTTGTAATAGATCAGAATCATTTACAAACATTCAATTTATTGAATCCGGCCTTAAAAGCAGGATATTTAATTCCTACGGATAAACACTATCGTTCTCTAACCCTTTCGCAAGAAGGGGTGGATGTTAATTCAGTCAGGTCAGATAATTCTTATAGTGGCTTTCGGTTTTTACATGATAGGGTCCAACAGGCAGCTTATAATTTAATTTCTGATAATGATAAACACCTAGTTCACTTACAAATAGGTAGGATTTTAATGGATAATGTTCCGGCAGCTAAATTAAATGACAGTATTTTTGATATCGTTACGCATTTTGCTGACAGTCACGTTCTCGTAGAGGATGAAACAGAAAAATTGAAGTTAATTGACCTTTTTTTGATAGCAGGGAGAAAGGCTAAAGATTCCACTTCATATGATGTGGCTGTAAATTACCTTGCTAACGCTGTAACCCTACTTCCCGAGAAAAGCTGGAATACTCATTATGATAAAACTTTTTCAGTCCTTTCTGAACTGGGAGAATGTGAATACTTAAATAATAACCATGAAAAAGCAGAAGAAATCTTTAAACAAATATTAGATTTTGCTAAGACCAAACTGGAAAAACTAAACATCTATTATATCCACTCTTCCTTATATATGAAAATAGGAGATAGCGGCAAAGCTTACCAGATAGGTAAGAAGGCTATGCTTCTATACAATATTCGTTTTCCCGAAAATCCATTAGAAATCAAATTTCAAGCTGGGTATGAGATGGCCAAGTATATGTTATTATTTTCTACCAAATACAGAAATGTAGAAAAGATATATAATCTGAAAGAATGTGATGATCCAGAAATAATAGCCATCAATAAATTTCTTATAGATATAGCTACTAGTGCTTATCAAGAAAACCAATTTTTGATGATGATAGTGATTTTTAGAATTATAAGGTTCTATTTAAAGCATGGTTTTACTGATGGTTCTTATTGGGGATTTGCAGGATTTTCTACTGTAACCTATTCATCATTGGGGCTTTTTAAACGTGGTTTAAGTCTTTGGCATCTGACATTAAAACTTCAGCAACGTACTAAATCTAGCTTGTTGATTGGGAAAATAAATTACACAGTACATGCCTTTTATAAGCAATGGGAAAAACCCTTACATGAGGATTTAGAAAAGATAATCGAGAATGTGAAAAACTGTATATCTCATGGAGATCCTATTTTTGCAGGATATAGTATTTCACTTTATCTATGGAAAAAGTCTGCAATCGGTACCCCTCTTGAAGAGACACTCAATGAATCAAAACAATATTTAGATTATTTACGGCAAAATAACTTAAGTGTAGGATTGCTCCAATGTATAGTTAGAATAAAATCCATCAAAGCTTTAGTCAATAAGTCTAATGATCCAGGAGACTGGGAAGATGAGGATTTTAACGAAGAATCCTTTTTGAAAAATCTAGTTACCATCGGAAATAAAACCAGTATAGGGTTTTTCTATAATGCTAAGCTGCCTTTGTATTATTATTTTGATAATTATACAGAAGGGCTTAAATGGGCGGATACAGGAGATTTATATCAGGAATATTTATTAGGTCATTTCAATGTAACAGAATGGAATTTTTTCCAAAATCTAATTATTTCTGCATCCATTAATGAATTGGGAAGTGACAGTAAAAAACGATATCTGAAGATTTTTAATGAAAATCTGAAATGGTTTAAAATGTGGGCGAAGGGGTCTTCAACTAATTTCGAACAACAACTATCCATTTTATTAGCCGAACAGAAAATGATGGAAGGACGGCTAGGGGCAGCCATTCGTCTATATGAAAAAGCCATTCAGCAGGCAAATATGAACGGCCTTCTTCAATATGAAGCAATAGCTAATGAGCGTGCTTTTATTTCCCTTAGTAAATCGGGAATGAAAAAGCAAAGTGAAGGCTACCTTAAAGAAGCTTGGGAGCTCTATTATAGATGGAATGCCTTTGGTAAATGTCAGCACATGTTAAATCGATATCCAATTGAACTGAAAGATATCAGCAGATCATATGGCCATTCATTGAGAAATATAGCTTCTGATATAACGTCAAGATCCACTACAGAGTCTTTGGATTTAAATACCTTATTGAAAGCATCTCAACGATTATCAAGTCAGCTAAAGTTAAATGACCTTTTACTCAATATGATGGAGATCATTATAGAAAATGCTGGGGCTCAGAGAGGAGTTTTAGTGCTAGAGCGTAATGGGAAGCTGTTTTTGGAGTCAGAGGGTAATTCAGGTCCAGGTAAAAGCAAAATTTTACCTTCCATTCCGCTAGAAGATAGTAAGCAATTACCGCAATCTGTGATCCAATATAGCTGGAGGACCCATGAGAATTTAGTGCTAAATAATGCTTTGAAAGACAATCGATTTAATAAAGACCCTTATATAGTGGCCAATAAAATGCTATCAGTGGTTAGTTTACCACTTACTAACCAAGGAAAATTTCTAGGTATACTCTATTTGGAAAATAATCTTATAGAAGGGGTCTTTTATGATAGAAGACTAGAAATACTGAACATGTTATTAGGCCAGATCGGGATATCATTGGATAACGCAATCCTCTACGAAAATATGGAAGGCAAAGTCAAGGAGAGGACCCTTGAACTGGAACTCCAAAAAGAAGAAGCCGAAAGGCAAAGACATGAAGCATATCAGCAAAAACTCTTGGCCGATAGCCAGCGAAAAATTTCAGATGACCTTCTGCTAAATATTTTACCAGAAGAGGTAGCTGAGGAACTTAAGAATAAAGGTACATCAGAAGCTAAATTGTATGATAATGTCACAGTTCTTTTTTCAGATTTCATCAATTTCACTTCCATAAGTGAAACTTTAACTCCAAATGAATTAGTGAGTGAGCTTCACCATTGCTTTGAAGCGTTTGATCATATCACGGATAAACATGGATTGGAGAAAATAAAGACCATAGGGGATGCTTATCTAGCCGTAAGTGGTTTGCCTATTATTCGAGAAGATCATGCCTGCTCTGCTATCAATGCTGCTATAGATATAGTCGAATGGGTAAAGGATCCTGCGAATAAATGTAGATTTGATATAAGAGTAGGAATAAACAGTGGGCCTGTAGTGGCTGGTATAGTGGGTGTCAAAAAATATGTTTATGATATATGGGGAGATACAGTAAATACTGCCGCTAGAATGGAACAAAATTCTGGCCCAGGCAAAATCAATATATCTGGTTCAACTTATGAGGAAATTAAAGAATCGCATCCCTGCACATACCGAGGTAAGATCAAGGCAAAAAATAAAGGTGAGATAGATATGTATTTTCTTGATCTTCAGAAAGTAAATAAATATCAACAGATCGGGGTACCTACAAATTAAATAAATCTATCCAATATTATAAATTTAGGAATATATGGAAGTAAGAATAGAAAATGAAGTAACTAAAGGAAACGAAGAAACCGTTTATCAACATGACAATATAGATTGGAAGTCTATCTTATCTATTTCTTCTATTATATATACGTTAGCCGGTGTTTCTTGCGCCGTCGTGGCTTTAAGGGGATTTATGATCCCAAACCATTTTTTAGATGGAGGAGTCACGGGCATATCTATTTTAATAGAAGAAGTATTTCATATACATATAAGTTTACTCTTAGTGGTTTTTAATCTGCCATTTTTATACATAGGGTATAAAAAAATTGGGAAAAATTTTGCCGTCAAAGCATTATTTGCAGTTCTACTACTTGCGTTATTGATGAGTTTCGTTGAAGTCCCTACTTTTACAAATGATAAGGTCTTAATAGCTATTTTTGGAGGCATCTTAATTGGATTGGGAATAGGTCTGGTGATTAGGGGAGGGGGAGTGATAGATGGTCTCGAAGTAATAGCAGACTATACCAATAAAAATTCCGCGTTTACATCCACAGAAGTAATTCTTCTGGTAAATTCATTGCTTATGTTTGGGGTAGCTTGGGAATTTGGGTTAGAGACAGCCATGTATTCCATATTGACATATTATACTGCTATGAAAACTTCCGATTATGTAGTGGATGGATTTGAAGAATTCACTGCCCTGACGATCATATCAAAGGAACACGAAAAAGTAAAATCAGTCATAGTAAAAGATTTCGGAAAAGCCATTTCAGTGTATAAAGGAGAAAGAGGTTATCTTCCCGGAGCGTTTGATATAAAAGATGATTGTGATATTGTATTGACCATAGTAACTAGACTGGAAGTACATAGAATAAAACAGACCATCACCAAAATAGATCCTAAAGCATTTTTTTACATTCAGAGCATCAAGGAAGTAAAGGGAGGCATTGGTAAACAAAACAGAACCCACTGATATGATTAATTTTGATAAAATTTTTAATGATGTAAAGGAAGTTTTAAAAGCAGGTTTATCTGAGCATTTGGTATATCATAATCTTGAACATACGCTTTATGTTTTGGATAAATCTATCCTAATTGCAGAACATGAACGTATTAGTGGGCATGAATTATCGCTCATTAAAATAGCTGCATTATATCATGATATCGGTTTTATCAAAGGCAGAGATCAACATGAGGAAATTTCTTGCGCCATAGCCCAAGAAGATCTGCGAATTTATGGAATGTCAACCGCTGACATCGCTAAAATTTGCGGAATGATAAAGGCCACCAAAATACCTCAAAAACCAGATTCCCTTTTAGAAAAAATAATAGCTGATGCGGATTTAGAATACCTAGGTACAGAAAATTTTGAGCCCATCAGTGAAAGGCTTTATGAAGAAATATTGCACTATAACTCAAATATCAGCAGAACAGAATGGTATAAGCTACAAGTAGATTTCATGACGGCCCACCAATATCATACAGAATTTTGCAGAAATCATAGGGACCATAAAAAACTCCAAAATCTAGAGAATATAAATAAAAAGCTTAAGTGCCTTATACACGAACATAAATAAAAAGCCTCCCATGGTAGGAGGCTTTTAGGTAATGGGGATTAATACAACTTTATTAATTTCGATTATAAATATAGTAAAGTTTTTTCTTAGTATATCCATGTTTTTATTTCATTTATATAAAGGTCCATGGACGTATTACCAGTGGAAAATGTATGGTTTTTAAGGTAAGGATAAACCTTAAAAATTTTAAATATCAATGATTTTTCCAGGAGCTATAAACATATATTTAAAGTATAAACTTAAATTCTATATAAAGCTTTTACAGGTAAGACTTTGTATTTTTATTATTCGTGATTGATCTATATTAACTTTCTATAGCAGCTTTAACCCAACCCCCTTCCAGTTTTCTGTAGTTCTATATCAGTAAGGTCCTGTATTCGTATAGGCTTGCCAGTTTCTATGCTGTTACGGGCAGCTATACCTATTAAAATGGATAAGGCACCATCTCTAGTCCCAGCAGATTGACGTGCCGGATCCGGCAGATTGGGATCTTTAAATAATTTATCTTTAAGGCGGATATCTCCACCTCCATGGCCACCTTTGCCATGGGCAATAGAAATGATTTCTGTATCACCAAAGTTTTTGGTTAGCCTTATTTCGTCCACAGCAGCTTCCTCCCATGGTTGTTTTTCTTTGATCCATGCTTCCATACGACCCTTGGTACCATTAAATGCTATACGATATCCTTCATATGGAGAGTAAGTGGTCAGAGAATAACTCACCTGTACATTATTCATATACTTGATTTGGACAGCCATTTTATCATAAATATCTATGTCTTCTCTATACACACACCCGTCACGTAGGTAACCATCATGCTCTTCATTGTCTACATATAGGTCCACCAAATGCTCCCTTTTGGTAATGTCCCAATAGAAGTCACACTTATCCTTATGTGGGCAGGGTCGACAATGGGTATGCCGGAATGGTCCATTTTTCCCATATAATTCCAAATCACCATAGGCAAAAACTTCTTGGGGATCTGAATTAATCCACCAGTTTAGCAGATCAAAGTGATGAGTGCTTTTGTGTACCAAGAGCGTACCTCCTTTCTCTTTAAACCCATGCCATCTTCGGAAATAATCAGCTCCATGGGAAGTGTCAAGATACCAGTGAAAGTCAACTGATGTGAGCTCACCGATTTCACCCGCTCTGAGCATTTCATACATTTTTTGTCTATGGGGAGAATAGCGGTAATTAAAAGTAACAATAACTTTTTTAGCAGATTTCTTTTCAGCATCTAAGATTGCCTGACATTTAAATTCATCTGTGGTCATAGGTTTTTCAGTGATCACATTAGCACCATATTCGAGACCTTTGATGATAAATTCATGATGGGTATTGTCCACCGTAGTTACTATTAGAACATCTGGTTTTGTTTGCGTCATCATTTCATCAAAATCCAAAAAAGTAGGGCAAGTAACCCCTATATATTCTTTAGCAAATTCCAATCTTCCCGGGTTTATATCACTTAAACCCACAAATTCTATCTGATCCGGGTATTCTTTTTTGATATCCCTACCAAACATATTTACACCCCTCACTCCTGTACCAACCAATGCAACTTTCATTTTTTCACCTGGCCGGTCCCATAGACTGAGTGCCTCTGCTATGCCTGACATAAAAACTGTTCCAGTGGTTAATAAACTTGTTTTAGCTAAAAAACTTCTTCGCGAAAGTGTAGAGTTCGATTGGTTCATAGTTTTGGGTGTATTGAATATTATATCTGTAATGATTTTTACTTCGCTTAAAATATATGATTTAACCCTAAATAGTATCCTGTGCTAGGTGGTTTGTTATAATAAAATGAAAATAATTTTAAAATCAGAATCCATGGACCATTTGATTAAGTTCAGGTAGTTTTCAAATCCCAATAGGAATGGGAAAGTGCGTATGGACAAGATCTTAAAGACCTTAAAATCGATTATGATTTATAGAACTTTGATCATTGAAAATTTTAAATTGAGCATTTAACTTTTATTTATTTAAAATAAAAAAAACCAGACACGATTTAACTCATGTCTGGTTTATGATGGAAATAAATTCAATAGACTATAAGCTACTGATCATCTATTTTTTTGCTTTTTTTCTTTTCTGAATTGAATTTTTTATCAGCTTCAGCTTTTTTTATAGGCTTCCCAGGCTCAGTAGCTTTTGCTTTGGTTTCCTTTACTTTTGTATTCTTCTTATCAGCTTTTGCTTTCGTACCTGGCTTTAAAGATTCAGCCTTAGCGGTAACTTCTTTGGTAACCTTCTCGACCTTTTTGTCAGCTTTGAGCTTCTTTACAGGTTTAACGGTCTTTTCTGCTATAGCTGTGGCTTCTTCTGCTATTTTCTTAACAGCTTTTTTAGCAGCAGTCTTTACTTTAGACTCGATATCCCTTTTTAGGTAATGCACAGCTAGAGGTGAAATATTCATTGATATGGAGTGGTCCTTACCATGCATAGGATAATCAGCTGATTCTATATAATCTGCATTGTACTGATTACTTCCACCTAGCTCCTCAAGATCACTATTGAAGATTTCTCTCCATCTACCAGCAGCCGGTACCCCTATTCTATAATTCTGTCTGTGAACAGGCGTAAAGTTACATACTACCAATAAGTCATTCTCTGGATTTTCACCTTTTCTTAAGAATGTTATCACGCTACTGGCAGTATCCTGAATATCTATCCATTCAAATCCTTTTTCCTCAAAATTATATTCATAAAGAGCAGGTTCAGCTTTAAATATATTATTTAATTTTTGAACAGTTTTAAAAACACCTCGGTGATAATGAAGATCCGAATAATGCCAATCCAAACTGCTGTCATGGTTCCATTCTGAAGTTTGGCCAAACTCACCACCCATAAAGAGTAATTTGTTTCCTGGATGTGCATACATATAAGCATACATAGCTCTTAAATTAGCAAATTTTTGCCATTCGTCTCCTGGCATTTTTAAGATCATCGGCTTTTTACCATATACTACCTCATCATGAGAGAAGGGAAGCATGAAATTCTCGGTAAATGCATAATAAAGGCTAAAGGTAATAGTACCTTGGTGATGCTGACGATGTATAGGATCCAATTCAAAATACTTTATTGTATCATGCATCCATCCCATCATCCACTTCATTCCAAATCCCAGTCCGTCGTCATAGGTTGGTCTGGATACTTTTGGATAAGCTGTGGATTCTTCTGCTATGGTCACTACATCAGGATATTCTTTATATACAGTTTCATTAAATTCCTTTAAGAAGCGAATGGCTTCCAGGTTTTCCTGCCCCCCAAATTCATTTGGCTCCCATTCACCCTCTTCCCTAGAGTAATTAAGATACAGCATAGATGCCACCGCATCTACTCTCAAGCCGTCTACATGGAAGCGGTCTAACCAAAAGAGGGCATTACTGATCAGAAATGACTTGACCTCATTTCTGCCATAATTAAAGATATAACTCTTCCAGTCTGGGTGGTATCCCTTACGAGGATCTTCATGTTCATATAAGAAAGTCCCATCAAAGTAATGTAACCCATGCATATCAGATGGAAAGTGGGAGGGAACCCAGTCAAGAATTACTCCTATGCCTTCCTGGTGAAGTACATCAATGAGGTACATAAATTCATCAGGAGTTCCGAACCTGCTAGAAGGAGCAAAATATCCTGTTACCTGATAGCCCCATGATCCAAAAAAAGGATGTTCCATTACGGGCATGAATTCCACATGTGTAAATCCTAATTCTTTTAAGTAACCAGGAAGTGTTTCTGCCATTTCTGTATAAGTTAATGACCTGTTTCCCTGTTCAGGGACCCTCTTCCAAGAGCCTACATGCATTTCATATACGGAATAGGGCTGTGCATTTCCTGCAGCAGATTTCCTTGTAGTAAGCCACTTTTGATCTTGCCATTTATAATCGCCTTCCCAGACTACTGAGGCAGTATTTGGAGGGGTCTCCCACATGAGTGCATAAGGGTCACCCTTTTCTACTTCATATCCATTATGGGATTTTATAAAATATTTGTAGACTGTTCCTTTTCCTACTTCGGGTATAAAGAGCTCCCAAATACCGGATTCGTCATGCCGTACATTCATTTGATGACTTCCTCTGTTCCAGCCATTAAAATCTCCTATGACGGAAATATAGGAAGCATTTGGGGCCCAAATGGCAAAATAAGTACCCTTTCTTCCCTGATGCGTCATGGCATGGGACCCGAGTTTCTTATAAAGATGGAAATGTTTGCCTTCCCTAAATAGGTAAAGATCAAACTCTGTCAATAAAGATGCATTAGCATTTTCTATATCTGGCCCTGTTTCTATATTGTTTTTAGTGTTACTCATTTTTAAATCTGTTTAGAATGGTTTTAATACCTCTCAGTGGAATCAGCACCCAGTCGGGTCTGCTATTAAGTTCATAAGCCAGTTCGTATACGGCTTTTTCGAGAAGGAATGTTTCTAACAATATTTTAAAATCGCCTTCGTCCTCCGGCATTAGATCGGTGCCTTTTACTTGCTCAAGATATCCTTGCAGATAGATCTTTGTCACATTCTGAAACCATACCTCTGCCCATCCCTTAAGATCATCATCTTTACGGGCATTGGTATATTCTTCCTGAAGGACAGTGGAGTAGGAAGCATAGTGAAGTGATCTGATCATACCAGCTACGTCACGTACTGGAGACCTTTTTAATCTTCTCTCACTGTAAGCCCTTGCTGGCTCACCTTCAAAGTCGATAATAACAAAATCTTTTCCTGTCCATAATACCTGACCAAGATGATAGTCACCGTGTAGCCTTATCTTTAGTGTGGTAATCTTGTGTGCAAAAATTCTTTTAAAAGCTTTGAGAACCTCATCTTTCATACCCAGTACTTCTTCAGCTTCCGCTTTGACATGCTCAGGCAGGTTTTTAAGGTTTTCTTTTAAGCTCTGGAAAGAACTTCTGGTAAGTGATTGAAGCGAAGAATATAACGAGCGCTGGTAATGCAGTGAAAATGCCTCCGGTTCGAAATCCTTATCTTCTGTATTGGCAACCAGTGCCTGATGCATTTCACCCGTTCTTTTACCCAAAAGGGACATTCGCTCTGAAAATATACCGCCTACCAGATTTTGAAGTGTTTCTGACATTTCCGAGAAATGCATCGGTATAGATATATCTTCAGATAGGGATGGAGCCTTTTCAGTTTTCGGAAGAACCATTACACTATCAAAATAGGTCTGCAGGGAATCCTTTGTATAAGTCCATGCATCTCCCTGGTTTGGTACAGCTTCCTGCATCATGGCTAGTAGCGATTCAGTATTATCTTTATGTACCAAACTGATATCCCCCAGATAAGCCGGTACATTTTTATAATTAGCCTTTTCGGTCAGGAATCTAGTAATCTCCAGGTCTGAATTAATAGTATTGTCTATTTTTCGGTAAAGTTTCATAAAGAATTTACCATTATAGATAATAGAAGTATTGCTTTGCTCTGCACTCAGAATTTTTGAATACACATCTTCCTCAGTCTTTAAATTAGCCCTGGAGGATGATTGGAAAAGCAGATTATCCGATCCGCCTTTTAATTTTCTTCCTTTTCGTAGATTTTCAAAAAGTAAATTTCTAAAACTTTCATCATAAGTAGCATCTATTAATATAGCATCATTTTCACCTATGGTAAGTTTTCCTAAGATACCTCTTTTATCTAAATCCCGATGATCATCTTCATGATGCAGTTCTAAATAGCTTACAGGTAATTGATATGTTTCCCCAATACCTTCAGTATACTGTACATCCAAAATCAACCATTTGGCATCAACATTTTTTTCCTTGATATCAATGGATTCCTTTATTTTAATAGTTTTTATGATTCTGGACTTACTTCCAAACCATCTACATTCCTTAATATAATTTGGAAGTATTTTACTTTCCAGTTTCTGCAGAGATTTAGCTTCAAAGAGTTCTTTCCAGTTTTTAATTTTGATTTGAGGCTGGTTTTTGTCATCAAGGAAATCCTTTTCTTTCTGAAGAATAAACCAGTAATAGCCATGTGGACCCATCGTGAACAGATAAGGCCTATCCGTAACTCTTGGGAATTTATTATGACTGAACATCTCTACTGGTGTAGAATTCTCATAATCCTCAAGATCCAGTTCCGCTGCTTGTGGGAATCTAGACAGATTGGCTAATACTAATATGGTTTCATTTTGGAAAGTTCTGGTAAAAGCTAAGACTTTTGGATTAGCCGGTGATAAGAATTTAATATCCCCCCGTCCAAAAGCCAAATGTTGCTTTCTCATATTGATTATCCTTTTCATCCACCATAGTAATGAAGAAGGATTCACCTGCTGGGACTCTACATTTATGGACTCATACCTATACTCCGGATCTATGATGACAGGAAGGTATAACTTATGAGGATTGGCCTCAGAGAATCCTGCATTTTTATTGGCATTCCACTGCATGGGTGTACGCACTCCATCTCTATCTCCCAAGTAGAAGTTGTCTCCCATTCCAATTTCGTCACCATAATAAATTACAGGTGTACCCGGCAGCGAGAATAGAAGGAAATTCATTAGTTCTATTTTACTTCTACTGTTTTCAAGTAAAGGAGCCAATCTATGACGGATACCAACATTTATTTTCGCCTGGGTATCTTTAGTGTACATTTTGTACATATAATCCCTTTCTTCGTCTGTTACCATCTCAAGCGTAAGCTCATCATGGTTCCTAAGGAAGATAGCCCACTGGCAGGCTTCCGGTATATCGGGAGTCTGATCTATGATATCAGTGATAGGATATCGGTCTTCCATCTTTACAGCCATAAACATCCTTGGCATGATGGGGAAGTGATAGTTCATATGACAGGCATCACCATCTCCGAAATAAGCTGCAGAATCTTCCGGCCACATGTTAGCCTCTGCCAACAGAAGTTTATTCTCAAATTTCTGATCAACTTTTGCCCTTAGATCTTTGAGGAATTTATGGGTTTCTGGTAAGTTTTCACAATTTGTACCTTCCCGCTCGAAGAGATATGGCACAGCATCTAAGCGGAATCCATCTACCCCCATCTTCAGCCAGTATTCCATGATTTTAAAAACCTCTTTTTGTACCTGAGGATTGTCAAAGTTCAGATCCGGTTGATGGGAAAAAAACCGGTGCCAGTAATACTGTTTAGCTACCGGATCCCAAGTCCAATTAGAAGTTTCAGTGTCCGTGAATATGATCCTTACATCTTTGTATTTATTGGGATCATCACTCCAAACGTAATAATCTCTATAAGCTGATCCAGGCTTGGCTTTTCTGGCTCGCTGGAACCATGGATGCTGATCAGAGGTATGGTTTATAACCAGCTCAGTAATGACTTTCAGACCTCTGCGGTGAGCCTCTTTTACAAACTGTTTGAAAATAGGAATGTCTCCATAAGTAGGATTGATGGTGTAATAGTCTGCTATATCATACCCATCATCTCTCAGCGGAGAAGGGTAAAATGGTAACAGCCATATGGCAGTGATGCCAAGATCTTCGAGGTAATCGAGTTTTTCTAATAGTCCCTTAAAATCTCCGACACCATCGCCGCTACTGTCAAAAAAGGCTTTAATATGTAATTCGTATATGATGGCATCTTTGTACCAATGTATGTTTTCGTCGATTTCTGATTTATCAGTCATATGATTTTAAAAATTTTGGTTCATTGTTAAAATTTACTTGTTTCTATTCGGAATATATGAGCAGGCATATGATGCGGATTTAACTGTACATAATTCCATTCATTATTCCATGTATATTGTTCTCCTGTGAGCAGATCATTTACTGTATAAGGATGGTCATAGCTTAGGCCTAAATAATTTAAAGGAACTTTAAGCCACCCAGCTTGGGTATGGTTAGGGTCAAGATTAACTACTATTAAAAGTTTATTGGTATTATCCTGATTTATTTTACAATAGCAAATGATCTGAGGATTATCTACATCTGGAAATTCTATATGCCAGGTACTTTGAAGTGCTTCATTTTCCTTGCGGATATGGTTTATTTTGGTAATTATATCTTTAACCTTAGTTTGTTTTTTCCAATCCCAGGTTTTGATTTCATATTTTTCTGAATCAATGTATTCTTCCTTACCTGGATATGCTTTATTTAGCCCATATTCAAATACAGGCCCATATAATCCATAGTTTGATGATAGGGTGGCAGCCATGATCAGTCTGATAATAAATGATGGCTCACCTTTTTCCTCGAGTGATATTGGAAGGATGTCAGGGGTATTTGGCCAAAAGTTGGGCCGGAAATATTCTCGTCTTTCCGTCTTGGTCAGTTCTTCCACATACTTCTGCATCTCTTCCCGGCTATTTCTCCACGTGTAGTAGGTATAAGATTGGTTGAAACCTACTTTTGCCAGCTGTTCCATTATTCTCGGTCTGGTAAATGCTTCAGCAAGGAAAATAATATCCGGGTTTTTAGCATGAACTTCTTTGATCATCCATTCCCAGAATTTAAATGGTTTAGTATGTGGATTGTCTACTCTGAATATCCTTACACCTTTACTTATCCAAAAGTCCACTATGCTTTTCAATTCTTTCCAGAGATTTTCCCAATCTTTTGTTTCAAAATTAACTGGTAGCACATCCTGGTATTTTTTAGGGGGATTTTCAGCATACTGCACGGTCCCGTCAGGTCTCCATGTAAACCAGTCATGATGTTCGGTCACATAAGGGTGATCAGGAGCACATTGAATAGCAAAATCTAAAGCTATGAATATGTTAAATTCTTTTGCCTTTCGTACAAGGCTTTCAAAATCCTCCATAGTACCCAGCTCTGGGTGTATGGCTTTATGGCCTCCAAGCCTGCTTCCAATAGCCCAAGGCGAACCTGGATCTCCTTCGTTGGCAGTGGTGGCATTATTTAAACCTTTTCGGTTTTTCTCTCCGATGGGATGAATAGGAGGGAGATAGACCACATCGAAACCCATTCGGGCCACCTCTTCTATTACATTTTCACAATCTTTGAAAGTGCCGTGTTTGCCTTCTTCGGATGAAGTAGATCTAGGAAAAAATTCATACCATGCGCTAAAAAGAGCATGTTTAGGTTCTACTTTTAAGGATAGAATTTTTGAATATTGCCCTACTTTTTCTTTATCATTAAGGTTAGCCATTAATTCAGATATCGTATCACTTAGAGCATATGAGACAGTTTTAGCCTCATTACTATTAGTGTTTATTAGATCTATGGCTACTTGGAGCTTTTTCTTTTCAGCTGGGGTGGCATTTGCCTTTGCTTTTTCAAGATAGTCTACTCCTATGAGCAGTTCAGTATTAATATCCTGATTATCTTCAAATTTTTTCTTTAGGCCATATTGCCAGGTAGAAAAGTGATCTACCCAAGCTTCTATTGTATATTCAAAATTACCTACACTGTCGGCACTGAATGCTCCTTCCCAGTGGTCATTACCTATAAATGTCATAGGTGTTTCTTTCCATTTACCCTGACCTTTGGTCTGTGCTTTTCTATATAGTATGGAGGCCTTTACTTTATCATGTCCATCGACAAATATATCTGCATTGACCCTGACGTTTTCATTGATTGTTCTTTTGATTGGGTATTTCCCGCAGTCGATCTGGGGTGTTACATTTTGAATGGATACTCTTTTTCTTCCTTCTAGTTCTTTCATATTAAATAGGTTCATTATTGAAAAATTATCCTAAAATATTGTATAATGATTATGCCACAGTAGATATCCGTTACATTTAAATTTTGCTCTTTATAGTTTAGAACAAAAGTTGACTGAACAATTTAGCGAATAATTCTTTCTTTGGCTATTGGGTGCTTAAGTTATTATTCCATTTTTTAATATAACCTTTTTTTTTGGCATCATTCTGTATAGAATTCTATGAATATTAGAAATCCTGTTATTCTTTATTATATTAATAGAGGTAAAAGGTGTTTTGTTATTAATATTGCAATTTTTCTTATGGATAAATATATAACCAAACCCGTAGGTGCACTGAAAGGACCCGACGGTAGCTATAATATGATTGTATGGGCACCCCATGCAAAGAATGTAAAATTGATCATTAAAGATGAAGAGGAAAGCAGGCCTATGGAAAAAGATAGCCATGGGTACTGGATAGCTAAAAACCTGAATAACATTAAACCAGGTACCAGATATAAGTTTAATTTGAATGAAGAGCTCTATCTAGCTGATCCAGCATCGATGAGTCAGCCTGAGGGAGTGCATGAATGGTCCGAGGTAATAGATCATACGGATTTTCAGTGGAGCGATCAAAATTGGCAAGCTCCCCCATTAAGTGAACTTATTATTTATGAACTCCATGTCGGCACATTTACGGAAGAAGGAACATTTGATTCAATAATCGATAAAATAGATCATCTAAAAGAGCTGGGGATTAATGCTATAGAAATAATGCCAATAGCGCAATTCCCCGGTGAGCGAAACTGGGGGTACGATGGGGTTTACCCGTTTGCAGCCCAAAACAGCTACGGCGGTGTTTCCAAACTGAAACGATTGGTAGATAAATGTCATCAGTCAGGTATAGCAGTGATATTAGATGTAGTTTATAACCATATGGGGCCGGAAGGTAATTACCTGTCCCAATTTGGTCCATATTTTACTGAAAAGTATAATACCCCCTGGGGAGCAGCTCTCAATTTTGATGATAGCTACAGTGACCATGTACGTAATTTTTTTATTCAGAATGCTATCATGTGGCTGAAGGATTTCCATTTAGATGGACTTAGATTAGATGCTGTTCATGCTATCATGGATACAGGGCCAGTTCATTTATTAAAGGAGCTTAGTCTGAAAGTAGATGAATTGCAAAACGAAACTGGCAAATCATACATACTTATAGCCGAAAGTGATATGAATGATGTAAAGGTCATTTCAGAATACAAGGACTGTGGGTATGGACTGGATGCTCAGTGGACAGATGATTTTCATCACGCTCTCCATACCCTCATTACCGGAGAGCTGGAAGGGTACTATTCTGATTATGGGAAACTGGATCATTTAGCCAAATCTTTTAAACAAGGATTTATATATGATGGTATATATTCTACTTTTAGAAATAAGCTAGTTGGCACGGATCCAAAAAATAATCCAAAACACCAATTTGTAGTATGTATTCAAAATCATGATCAAATAGGTAACAGAATGCTGGGTGATCGACTCAGTACGATAGTCCCCTACGATAAATTAAAACTTGCTGCTGGCATCATGCTTATTTCACCATTTGTACCAATGCTTTTCATGGGGGAAGAATATGGTGAAGATCAGCCTTTCCAATACTTTGTCCATCACGGTGACCCTGCTCTTGTAAAAGCAGTACAGGAAGGTCGCAAAAAGGAATTTGATTCTTTTAAGTGGCAGGGGGAGGTCCCTGATCCCCAGTCTGAAAAAACCTTTATGGCATCAAAGCTGGACTGGGATTTTAAATCGAACAAAGAGAAAGATTCCCTGTTTCAATTTTATAAATATCTGATCGCCCTTCGAAAAAAAGGAGCTTTTTCTAAGTTTACGGCTAAGGAAGTCCAAACTGTAGTATCGCAGGATAAAAGCTCAATAAAAATAGAGTATGTTGAAAACAATGAGAAACTCATTGCCTTGTTGAACTTCAGTTCCCGAAAGGAAACTATTACCTTGCCTGGTAATGAAGCTTGGAATAAGTTATTCGCATCCTCGGATCAACGATGGCTCGGGGACGAAGATCTTCCAGTTAAGGTAGATAATGGAAATGAAATTTTTATGCCAGCCTTCTCTATTGCTGTATACAATTAAATATAGGTTTTATCATTATGAGTAATAAATATATATGTCTGCATGGACATTTTTACCAACCGCCGCGTGAAAACCCTTGGTTGAATATAGTGGAAATACAAGATTCGGCTTATCCTTATCATGACTGGAATCATAGGATAAATGCAGAATGTTATGCCCGAAACGGAGCATCCAGAATAATGGATGAGGATAATAAGATCGGGGAGATTATAAATAATTATGCCCGCATCAGCTTCAATATGGGGCCAACTTTGCTGGCGTGGCTTCAAAATGAAGCCAATGATACTTACCAAGACATATTAGAAGCTGATAAAGAAAGCCAAGAACGCTTTTCTGGTCATGGATCTGCCCTAGCCCAGGCCTATAACCATATGATCATGCCTCTAGCTAATGCTGAGGATAAAGAAACTCAAGTAATTTGGGGTATAGAGGATTTCAAATCCCGCTTCGGTAGATTACCAGAAGGAATGTGGTGCGGAGAAACAGGGATGAATACAGCTACCCTAGAGGTGATGGCAAAACATGGTATAAAATTCACAATCCTCTCTCCATATCAAGCGCTGCGTACCAGAAAAATAGGACAGAAAGAATGGATAGATGCTACTGATGCCAAAGTGGACCCAAAGAAATCTTATCTATGTAATCTTCCCTCGGGAAATTCTATTTCCATTTTCTTTTATGATGGTCCAGCCTCTCAGGGAGTGGCTTTTGAAGGTTTATTAGATAATGGAGAGAAATTTGCCAATCGTCTTACTGAACTTTTTACGGATGAAGATGAAGTTCAACTGGCAAACATTGCCACGGATGGTGAAAGCTATGGACATCACCATCGGTATGGGGAAATGGCTCTTTCTTATTGTCTGGAATCTTTAGAAAACAGAGATGATATTAACCTGACCATTTACGGAGAATTTTTGGAAAAATATCCGCCTGAATATGAGGTACAAATAATAGAAGATTCTTCATGGAGCTGTGCACATGGCGTAGAGAGATGGAAAAGTAATTGTGGCTGTAATACTGGAGGCAATCATGGATGGCATCAAGAATGGCGAGGACCTTTGAGAGATGCGTTTGATTGGGTTAGAGATAAACTTATTGTCTTATATGAAAATGAAATTAAAGAATATACAAATGACCCTTGGGAGCTGCGAAATGCTTATATCGAAGTTATTTTAGATAGGTCTAAGGAAAATATTCAGAAGTATCTAAAGAATAACATAATTGCTCAAAAAGATTTATATGAAGATGATAAAATAAAAATACTGAGACTTCTGGAAATGCAGTATCACTGCATGCTGATGTATACTAGTTGTGGATGGTTTTTTGATGAAGTCAGTGGTATAGAATCTATGCAAGACATCTTTTACGCATCCCGTGCATTGCAGTTAGCTGAAAAAGTATCTGGAGAAGATTTGGAAGAAGAATTCATAAAGAAACTGGAAAAAGTACCCAGCAATATCAAGGAAATAGGAAATGCGGCAGTAGCATATGATAAGTATGTAAAGCCAATGAGGGTTAACATGATCAGGGTAGGTGCCCATTATGCTATAGCCTCCTTATTTAAAGAGTTTCCTGAAGAATATGATCTTTTCAACTTTCAGGCAAGCACTAAATCCAGAAATTACTATGAAGCTGGTAAGCATAAATTAATGGTTGGCCATACAGTATTCCAATCAGATATTACACTTCAGAAAGTAGATATATCCTATGCTGTACTGCACTTAGGCGAACATCATTTGTATGGAGGAGTAAGGGAGTATATGGGGGCAGATGCGCTGGAAGAACTTCATTCTAAGATCGTTGATTGCTTCTATAGAAGTGACATCTATGAAATATTTAATATGATGGACCATTATTTTGGAACACATAAATATTCATTTTGGCATTTGTTTAAAGATGAGCAACGCGCTATCATGGAGCTGGTCATGGATACTACACTTAAGAATACTGAAGGCCTCATTCATAAAATGTATGAGGATAATTTTCACATGCTTCAGGTATTTAAGGAAATAAACATGAAGTATCCTCAACAGATTAAATTACCTGTTGATTTGGCTATCAATACCAAACTGGCTAACCTTCTAAAAGCCGAAGACACGGACATATCAGAGATGACTTATGTATTAGAAGCAGCTAATAGGATTGATGCAGATCTGGATTTGGTGTCTCTAAACTATCTTACGGATGAGCGGTTAGGCAACATGCTCAAAGATCTCGCCTCAAATCCTCGAGATAAGACACTTAGAAAATCAATACTTGTATTACTTCAGTTAATAGAGACATGTAACATTACTCCTGAATACTGGGAGGCCCAAAATCTTGCCTTTGATATCAAATCAAAATATTATGACCTGATTAAAGCCCGATCAAAAGTTGATGATGAAGATGCGGAAGACTGGATTAGAGATTTTGACCATATTATTAAAAAACTTAATATAACTCCCTGAAATGAATACACCGGTATCTACATATAGATTACAACTCTCACCCGAGTTTACATTTAATGACCTAAAAGACATTATTGATTATTTGCATGGTTTCCACATCAGCACAGTATATTCCGCACCGTTTTTCACCTCTATGGAAGGAAGTACGCATGGTTATGACGTGGTGGATCCTTTGCACATAAATCCGGCCATAGGAGACCTAGATCAATTTAGGGAAATTAGCAGAAATCTGAAAGAAAAAAATATCGGCTGGCTACAGGACATTGTACCAAACCATATGGCTAATAGTCCAATCAATCCATGGTTGCACAGTATTTATGAACATGGGCCAAATTCTCCCTTTTATAATTTCTTTGACATAGACTGGAACTATAAAGAATGGGAAGGTAAGGTAATGACTCCATTTCTTGGAGATACGCTTGAGAATGTATTGGATGCTGGAGATATTAATATAGTGATTAAAGAGGATGCTTTTTGGCTTCAATACTATGATAATTTTTATCCTCTTAGCGTAGAGTCCTATTCCTTCATAATTGGCCAAGTGGAAGATAATATGGAGTGGAAAGAAAAACTTTCCAATAGAGAGCCATCAGTATGGGCATCTTTAAAAAAGACATTTTTTGAACAATTATCTAACCACCCAGATCTTAAAAATAATATTCAAAAAGCCCTGGAACTTATTAATTCCTCCAAGGAACTGCTAAGCCAGCTCTTAGATAAGCAATATTTCAAACCGGCATATTGGAAGGACTCAGAGAAAAAAATAAACTTCAGAAGGTTCTTTACAATTAATGATCTTATATGTTTAAAAATAGAGGACAAGGTAGTATTTGATAAATATCATGAATTTATATCCCAATTGATCGATGAAGGTTTAATTACGGGATTAAGAATAGATCACATCGATGGATTATACGATCCTAAGAGTTACTTAGATGAATTACATAAACTGACTGGTGAAGATTTTTATATCGTAATAGAAAAAATACTTGAAGCAGATGAAACCCTTCCCGATGAATGGAAAACACAAGGAACTAGCGGCTATGATTTTTTAGCTTTTATCAATAATCTCTATACGGATAGTAAGAGTAAGGGAATATTTAATTTGGAATATGAAAAATTCAAACCTGAATTTGCAGATTATTCTTCCCTAGTTTATGATAAAAAGCAGTACATTCTAAACGAAAATATGGGAGGAGAACTTAATAATCTTTGGGCCATGCTAGAAAATTTAGAATTAGTACCGCCCAATATGAGTACCGAAAGTGGCTTTAATGCTTTGAGCACATATTTATCTTCATTTCCGATATATAGGATTTACCCAGATTCATTTCCTTTAACCAATGGTCAGCGGGAGATTGTTGAAGAAGCTTATGAGGCTGCCATTAGGCAGGAACCACACAGAAAACGGGATCTTCAGTATTTCAAATCACTCTTTTTAGGAGAGGTTGAGGGTGATAAAGATAAGATGATGGCATTTTTAAAAAGGTGCCAGCAGTTTACCGGCCCATTGGCAGCCAAAGGAGTGGAAGATACTACCTTCTATTTATTCAATAAATTAATTTCTCATAACGAGGTGGGGGATTCTCCTGAAGTATTTGGAATTAAGATAGAGGAATTCCATAAGGTGATGCAAAAGCGATTAGAAGAGTCTCCGCTCACCATAAATGACACATCCACACACGACACCAAAAGAGGGGAAGATGCAAGGATGAGAATCAATACACTAAGTGAAATGCCCGAGGAATGGTTTGCAAAAGTAGAAGAATGGCATATAATAAATCAACAAGTAAGAAAAAAAACCAATGTGCCTGATCGAAATGAAGAATATTTCATTTACCAGGCTTTAATTGGCGCTATGCCATTTGGTTGTGAACTGGATGAAGATTTTATTCCACGGACTAATGCGTTTCTCCAAAAAGCTTTGAGGGAAGCTAAGGAACATACCAACTGGTCAGATCCAAATACTGAATTTGAAAAAGATGTATCTCAGTTTGTTGAGGATATTTTATCAAATGCCTCATTCAGAGAATCCTTTGATAAATTTAATCATAAAGTAGCTTTTTTTGGAGTGGTGAATTCGCTTGGACAAAGTCTTATTAAAGTTACTGCTCCAGGAATACCGGATATATATCAAGGATCTGAGCTTTGGGATCTTAGCTATGTAGACCCGGATAACCGTAGACCGGTAGATTATGATCTGAGGAAACAGTATCTGAAGGAATTTGAAGATAATATTCAAATCAGTCAGCCCGGATTTCTTCGCAGTTTAATGCAAGAATATAGTACGGGAAAAATAAAAATGTTTACGCTATTTCAATCATTGAAAGAAAGAAGGATGTATCCTGAGTTTTTTGAAAAAGCAGAATATATACCTCTAAACTTATCTACCGAGTATGCCAATAAAGTAATAAGCTATGCCAGACGATTAGAGGATTCATGGTATATTATAGCTGCCCCACTTAATGGGACCAGTCTGTCTACCATTGACCATTTTCCATTAGGTGAGTTATGGGCTCAAGGCCATTTAAAATTGCCGGATAATGCCCCGACCGACTGGGTGAATGTCTTCAGTGGTGAAAATATAAGTTCTAATGGCCAAATGGAATTAAGTGATTTATTTAAAAGCTTTCCGGTGGCAATGCTAAAATCAAACAACTGATATGAATATAAAAAGAAGTAGTGCAATCTTACTCCATATTACCTCATTACCTAGTAAATATGGTATAGGTGATATGGGTGAGACCGCTTATCAATTTATAGATTTTTTACAACTAAGTGGACATAGATACTGGCAGCTATTACCCTTAAACCCGACTGAGTCATCATTTAGTCACTCTCCCTATAGTAGCTATTCGGCATTTGCAGGAAATCCACTTTTAATTAGTCCAGAACTTTTGGTGATAGATGGTTATCTTATAAAAAAAGATATTGCCCACCATATTAACTTTTCTGAAAGTGCAGTAGATTTTGACAAGGTGAGTACCTTTAAATATGAATTGTTAGAAAAAGCTTACAATACTTTTAAAAGTGACAATAAGAAATATAGAAAAGCATTTGATAAATTTTGTAAGGAAAATAGGGAATGGTTAGATGATTATGCGCTTTACCTAACCCTTAAAGATCACCATGGTAACAAATGGACGGACTGGCCAGAACCACTTAGAGATAGAAAGACTAAGGCTCTTGCTGAAAAGAAAAAAGAACTAGCTGCCGAAATCGAGAAAGAGGAGTTTTTTCAATTTTTGTTTTATTCCCAATGGGACAGTTTAGTGGCATATAGCCATCAAAAAGGGATAGGATTTATAGGAGATATTCCATTTTACATAAATCATGACAGTGCCGATTGCTGGGCTCATGCTGCTTATTTTAAATTGGATGAGAAAAGAAAACCTATAAAAGTTTCTGGAGTACCACCCGATTATTTTAGTGAAACTGGACAGCTTTGGGGCACCCCTGTTTATGATTGGAAAGAATTACAGAAAAATGGATTTGACTGGTGGCTTTCACGATTGGGACAAAATCTTAAGCTATTTGATATAGTAAGGTTAGATCATTTCAGGGCATTTGCCAATTATTGGGAAGTGCCAGCAAAAGAAGAAACGGCAATTAATGGAAAATGGGCTGTATCCCCAGGTAAAGCATTTTTTAAAGTTGTAGAAAAAAAATTCCCAAAAATGCCTTTTATAGCAGAAGACTTAGGTGAGCTGGATGAACCGGTTTATAAACTGCTTAATGCATTTGATTTCCCTATCATGAAAGTACTTCAATTTGCTTTTGGGGAGGAGATGAGTATTAATCCATATATTCTGCATAACCATATTAAAAATAGTGTAGCATTCACTGGTACTCATGACAATAACACTACTGTAGGTTGGTTTCAGGCAGCCGATAAAGAAGAGAAAAAGCGAATTCAGGAATATGTAGGCATGAAAATTACCTCAAAAAATATACATCAGATTATGCATAGGATGGTTTTGATGTCAGTATCGCAACTCGCAGTGGTACCAATGCAGGATATTCTAGGACTGGATGAAAATGCTATAATGAATAGACCTGGTACCAGCAAGGGTAATTGGACTTGGCGATTAAAAGAAGATGAGCTACCTATGGACAAAGCAGAAGAACTTCTCAAGATGAATATATGCTACGGGCGGTATGAAGGTGAAAAGAAGAAAAAGAAAGAAGAAAAAGAAATCACTACTAAATCCAACAAAGGTCAGTTAAATAAATTAAACTGATAGATTTGCCTCTAAAGTAAACACCTTGTTTTTGAGCATTCACCATTAATCCTGTATATTTAATATTTACCATAGGGTAATGTACATTTGGCTTTGCATCGTGACCGTAATTGAGAGATTATAGGTCATTTATTATTGAACATTATAACTTTAGCATTAATTATGAAATATAGAAGATTTGGACGTACGGAATGGCAGGTAAGTGAAATTGGCTATGGCATGTGGGGAATGGCAGGATGGACCGATTCTGACGATAAAGAATCGGAAAGATCTCTAGACATAGCTGTAGAGGGCGGATGTAATTTTTTTGACACTGCATGGGGTTATGGCGCTGGTAAAAGTGAACAAATTCTTGGGAGGTTAGTAAAACGTCATCAGGATAAAAAACTGTATATGGCAACCAAAATACCCCCCAAGAATATGACTTGGCCATCTAGAAGAGGATTCAAATTGGAGGATTGTTTTCCCGCAGACCATATAATTGAATATACAGAAACTAGCTTAAAAAATCTAGGAGTAGAAACAATAGACCTGATGCAGTTTCATGTATGGGAAGATAGCTGGGCGCACCATGATGAATGGCAAAAGGCAATAGAAACGCTTAAAGAACAAGGTAAAATCCAGCACATGGGAATAAGTGTGAATAGATGGGAACCAGAAAATGGATTAGAAACACTTAAGACTGGGCATATCAGTACTGTACAGGTTATATATAATATTTTTGATCAAGCGCCTGAAGATAAACTGCTTCCGCTTTGTGATCAACTTGATATCGGAGTAATTGCCCGTGTACCATTTGATGAAGGTACTTTAACAGGGACATTTACTCATGAAACCACCTTTCCAGAAGATGATTGGAGGAGTACTTATTTTGTTCCCGAAAATTTAAATTCCAGTGTGGAGCACGCTGATAAATTGAAGCCTTTGGTACCAAATGATATGTCAATGCCAGAAATGGCTTTAAGATTTATATTAAGTAATCCAAGTATCCATACTACCATACCTGGAATGAGAAAAGCTCACCATGTCAAGTCTAATCTTAGTGCCAGTGATGGTAGGGGGCTTCCACAAGATCTACTAAACGAACTTAAAAATCATAGATGGGACCGCACGCCAACTGAATGGTCTCAATAAAAAATTGTAAAAATAATCCTAAGCCTTAATTAGCTTGGGATTATTTCTATAGCATGGATTTTGCCCATTTTAGGATTATGCATCATTATAATTTTTTATTTTAAAAATAGAAGCACTTCTTATGACTTTATTTTATCTTATTGCAGCAGTTTTCATATTAATAGGTTTGATCATCATTAAAGTCAGACTCAAAGTTTTAAAGATGAAAATAATGTTAAATTTAATGTTATTTGTTTTTATCATCGTAGTAATAGGATTGTTATGGGTGATTGTTTTTAATTAAATTGTATATAAGCATTCTTGCCACAGGCGAAATAGAATAAAGTCAAAAATAGAATTTGCATTTTGTGGAATGTCGACGATAATCGGCAAATATATAAAGCTAAATAAGACTTACTGGCAAAACTGCGGATAATCATATTAATTAATTTAGATACACAGTTAGTTTCTTCAATCAATAGTTAAATTAAAAATTATCATTCATATTTTTTCATCTGGATTACTAAAGTTTTTTCTTAATCGTTTATCCAGAGACCCATTTTGACCAGCTACATAAAAGGGGAATATCAATCTAAATACCTACACAAGATCAATAGGAAGTAAAATCAAAATATGTCCGAATGGCAGGGATTTTGTTATATTTTACTTATTACATCAATATTTAATTATAGTTTATTGATATTCCTGTTTTTAGTATTCAGACATAATTGCTTACAAATGTTTTATCAATTAAGTCTATGTAATTTAATTTTATAAACTAATATTTTAACCACTAACTAACAATCAAAATTATGGCAGAAATTCGAGTAGAAAAAAAGAGCCCAATGTGGCCGTGGATATTGATAGGATTGATCATCCTTGGAGTGATTCTATATTTTGTATTTGCCGATGATTCAAATGGAGATTCGGAAAGAACCACCACTACCGAACAGAGGGATGATGACAGGTCACAAGTGAATAGACCTGTAAATAATCAGACGGTAGCATCTTATGTAACGTTTATTCAGGATGGAGACAGAGAAATGAGTTTGGATCATGAATATTCCAATGAAGCGCTAAAGAGATTGACTGAAGCCACCAAAGCTATGGCAGATGAAGTAAACGTAGATGTGGAGAGAGACTTAAGTGTAGTGAGAAGCAATGCGCAACAAATTCAGCAGGATCCATTCGAAACTACTCATGCGGATAAGATAAGGAATTCGGCTGAAAAAATTTCAGACGCACTTATGACCATACAGCGGGAAGCATTTCCTAATCTAAGTAATGATGCATCGGCAGTAAGAAATTCCGCCATGGAAATCGATTCAGAAGAACTGGCCTTAGATCAAAGAGATGATATTAAATCATTCTACGACAGAGCTGCATCCCTTCTTCAAAAAATGAATTCTCAAACCAACTAAAATTATATAATTATGTCAGATAAAGAAAAAAATCTATATTATTTAGATGATATGTCCGGATACAAGGTCGCTTCCGATTACAGCGATGTAAGAGGTTGGTCAGTAATAGATGCTGACAACAGAACCATTGGGAAGGTGGATGGCCTTCTTGTAAATAAAAGGGCTGAGAAAGTAGTATATTTGGATATAGAAGTGGATAAGGACCTAATTGAAGATGGTCATGAACCATATGAGAACCCTAATCATAAAGGAGCACACGAATATTTGAATAAAGAAGGTGAAAACCATTTGGTGATTCCTATTGGTATGGTAGACATTGACGATGATAATAAAAAGGTTCTTACTAATGAAATCAATTATGATACTTTTAAAAGAACAAAGCGTCATACTAAAGGAACTGATATTAGTAGAGAGCATGAAGAAACTGTTATAAAGGGATACCTTCCAGAAGATACTTCAGCAGATGATTATAGAGATGATAACTTTTATAATCGCAAAGCATTTGAAAATAGAAGAAGGAATAGAGATTTATAAAATAGAAAATACGAAAATTATTAAAAACCTTTAGAAAATTCTAAAGGTTTTTTTGTTGGGTCTTATGCATAATCTTTAATTTTATTTTGATAGGAAAATTTACAGAATTGGCTATAAAACATCTTTGATGCGCCATATAATGGATTTCTTCCAAGGCTGATAAAGGTGTGTGATTATCTCTTAAGGTTATAGTAGGATTTAAAGTTACGTTTATAAATCTTCCAGCACCTGAATGATTTGTCACCATTATTCCTTCAGGATTATCCACATATTCTACTATTAATATTTTTTTATCTGAACATAAGTGTAAAAACCATAACATATGGCAGCTAGATAGAGAGGATAAAAATAATTCTTCGGGATTGTATTTTGATCTGTCCCCTAAAAAATGAGGGTCTGAAGATCCGCTAATCTCAGGTTTTCCTGTGGCTGAAATCACATGACTTCGCTCATATGCTAGGTAATCTGGTGTATCTGCCCCGATGTTGCCAGTCCATTTTACAGTAAGGGTATATAGATGTTCTATTCCCATTTGACCTAATAAGTAACTACATACAATTCATACTTATATAATAAATCAATATGAATTTAAACTCAACTCAGTAAATGATGTTAGTATAAATATAACCATTCTTGCATCATGTTATGAAACTCACTCGGAGAAATTTTTTGGCTATTTGTATCGGAGCACTTTTTATAAGGGCAAAAGAGAGACAACAGATTATGACAATCAATGGCCCTATCCATTCTTCAAAAATGGGAACTACACTTATACATGAACATTTCTTAGTAGACTTTATTGGAGCGGAAGAAATAAGCTTAGAAAGGTGGGATAGAATAGAGGTAGTAAAAAAGGTGATTCCATATATGCTTGAGGCCAAAAAAGCTGGCGTTGAAACTATATTTGACTGTACCCCTGCTTTCCTAGGTAGAGATCCTGTTTTATTAAGATTACTGGCCGAAGAATCAGGTGTTCAGATTATAACAAACACAGGATATTATGGTGCCTTAGATAATAAGCATTTGCCTATACATGCACTTTCAGAACCCGCTGAAGTTTTGGCACTCAGGTGGATTAGAGAATTTAGGAGGGGAATAGATGGTACTGACGTGAAGCCTGGGTTTATCAAAATTGGAGTTGATTCAGCGGATAAATTATCTGATATGCATATTAAGTTGGTGAAAGCTGCAGCTCTTACACATTTGCAGACTGGATTAACTATTTGTTCACATACCGGACCCGGCAAAACAGCCTTTGAACAATTGGATATTCTCCAAAAAGCTGGTGTAAGTCCCAGCGCATTTGTGTGGGTTCATGCACAGGGGGAGAAGGATGAGAGTTACTTTGAAAGTGCTGCTTCAATTGGAGCATGGGTGAGTTTGGATGGAATTGGCTGGGGTGATTTTGATAAATATGTGGATACGCTGAAAAGTATGAAGTCGAGTGGTCACCTTAATCGTGTTTTAATTTCCCATGATGCCGGATGGTATAAACCTGGTGAGCCAGATGGAGATTTTACAGGATATACCAATATATTTAATGAGCTTATCCCAAGGCTAAAGGACAATGAATTTACTCAAAAAGATATAAATCAATTATTAATTAATAATCCAATCTCCGCCTTTGGAATTAAAGTCAAAAGAGGTAGAAAGATGATGGTTTAGTCTTTTGGTACACTTGCGACAGTCCACCAGACAAGTATTATATTTTTTTACTCCAGAGTTTTTTGAGTTTTGCTCAGAAGTTAAAAGAGTTTTTATAGTATTGACTATAGGTTAATCAACCTTTTTATCTGTACTCAGACATCAGTTATCAATTAAATATAGTCAAACTTTGTAATAAAATATCAAAGGTTATTTT
>DATHVH010000158.1:0-4247 GCA_035461405.1 Anditalea sp. | reverse complement strand
GGCTTCGCTCAGCGGCTTTATGGACCTATTGGCCGTAAGCATCGCAGCGGATATCGTTCCCATCACAGGGGAAAACCGAATTATGGCATTCTATGGTCTGGAAAGAATTAACAATAACCCGCGGCCAGGACTGAAAGCGCTTATGCTCAGGAGTAGGCTGGAAAAGGATATTGACATTACAGATATTGTTTTTAAGATAGGTCCTAGAATTAATGCCTCGGGAAGGCTGGAACATGCCAAAGCCTCCGTAGAGCTTTTGATCTGCAAAGAGCTCAGTGATGCTGTCCGCCGGGGTGAGCTGGTGGAGGAAGTGAATTCCTCACGCAAAAACTTCGATGAAAACATTACCAAAGAAGCCATTCAAATGATCATCGAGCGGAATACCATCCAGCAGTACAAGAGTACAGTGCTATTTAAAAATGATTGGCATAAAGGGGTGATAGGGATAGTAGCTTCGAGGTGCATCGAACAGTTTTACCGTCCCACCATTATCCTAACAGAGTCAAACAACAAAGCTACAGGCAGTGCCAGATCAGTATTTGATTTTGATATCTATGAGGCCATCAGTGAATGCAGCGATCTATTAGAGCAGTTTGGGGGACATAAATATGCCGCCGGATTGACGCTATCTGTGGATAATGTGGTGGCATTTCAGGAGAAGTTCGAAAAAGTAGTCAGCGAGCGGTTGCTTGATATCCATATGAGACCGGTATTGGAAATAGACGATGAATTGCTATTAGACCAGATCAACTATAAATTTTACAATATATTGAAACAAATGGCGCCTTTTGGACCCGGCAATCCGGAGCCTGTATTTTGTTCTAATCAGGTTTATGTGGAAAATATAAAGATATTAAAGGATAAACATCTTAAATTTGACATCGTGCAGGATGGGCAGGTGACCCGGCCCACATGTATAGCTTTCGGTTTTGCCAAGTATTATGAGATGTTGAACAGTAAGATGAGGTTTAATATCGCGTATGAAATCAGAGAAAATACTTTTAGAAATACCAGTAGCCTGCAATTGTACGTAAAAGATATTAAATTTGATTGATTATGATATTAAAGGCAGACAACCTGGTAAAAATATATAAGGGCAGAAAGGTAGTAAATGATATCTCTGTAGAAGTAGGACAAGGTGAAATAGTCGGCCTTTTAGGACCCAACGGTGCAGGTAAAACCACTTCATTCTATATGATAGTGGGTTTGGTTAAGCCAAATTCCGGCAAAATATACTTGGAAAACAGAGACATTACCTCTTTGCCTATGTACAGAAGGGCGAAACTTGGCATCGGTTACCTAGCTCAGGAAGCCTCTGTTTTTAGAAAATTATCTGTTGAAGAGAATATCATGGCTGTCCTGGAAATGACCAATCTGCCAAAAGCCGACCAAAAAGAAAAGGTAGAAAGTCTGCTGGAGGAATTTAGCCTTACCCATGTACGCAAAAATCTGGGTATGGTACTTTCCGGAGGGGAACGTAGGAGGACGGAGATAGCAAGGGCACTGGCAGTGGATCCCAAATTCGTACTTTTGGATGAACCATTTGCTGGAGTGGATCCCATCGCAGTGGAGGAAATCCAGAGTATCGTGGCTCAACTGAAAAATAAAAATATCGGTATATTGATCACCGACCATAATGTGAATGAAACATTGAGTATTACCGATAGGGCTTATTTGATGTTTGAAGGGAAATTGCTGAAAGCCGGCACTGCAGAAGAGCTGGCAGCTGATGAGCAGGTTAGAAAAGTATATTTGGGTAAACATTTTACCCTGAAGCGAAAAGTATAACTATGGAAATGATCAATACTTTTATGACCTGGATTTTCCGGAACCGGATAGGTCAGATAGAAAACTTCATGGAGAATCCCATAGAAGTACAGCAAGAATTATTTTTAGACCTTATCCATACGGCCAAGAAGACCGCTTTTGGCAAGAAATATCATTTTGACGAAATCAAATCTTATTACCAGTTTGCCCAACAGGTGCCTATCCACACCTATGAGGAAATGAAGCCATACATTGACAGATGTATGACTGGTGAGCAAAACGTGATCTGGCCAACAGAAATCACCTGGTTTTCAAAATCCTCAGGGACCACTGGCAGCAGAAGCAAATTCATACCGGTAAGCCCAGAAGCCTTGGAAGACTGCCACTTCAAAGGAGGTAAAGACATGCTTTCTCTGTATGTGAACAACTATCCAGAGACGAAACTTTTCAATGGAAAAGGCCTTACCATAGGGGGAAGCTATCAGGTAAACCACCTGGATGGAACCAAGAACAGCTATTACGGTGATGTGTCAGCAGTTTTGATGCAGAATCTGCCCATGTGGGTGCAGTTCGCCCGAACACCTAGTCTGGAGGTAGCCCTAATGAGTGAGTGGGAAGCCAAAATTGATAGGATGGCAAGGGAAACCATGGATGAGAATGTCAGCAGTATAGCTGGTGTACCCACATGGGCCATAGTATTGCTAAAGCGGATTTTGGAAATAAAAGGTGCCTCCAATATCTTGGAAGTGTGGCCCAATATGGAAGTATTCTTTCATGGGGCGGTAGCATTTGGACCTTATCGAAAATTGTTTCAGGAGCTGATTCCTTCCTCTAAGATGCATTACTTTGAAACCTATAATGCCTCTGAAGGATTTTTTGGAATACAGGATCAGAAGAACTCTGACGAACTGCTGCTGATGTTGGATTATGGTATATTTTATGAATTTATACCCATGGAAGATTGGGATAAAGAAGATCCAAAAGTCATATCCCTCGAAGAGGTAGAACTGGGGAAAAATTATGCCCTACTGATCACCACCAATGCCGGGCTCTGGAGGTATAAAATAGGAGATACAGTTAAGTTCACCAATATATCACCTTATAGGATTAAGATATCCGGTAGGACGAAACATTTCATCAATGCCTTTGGTGAAGAGGTAATAGTGGAAAATGCAGAGAAGGCCATTGAAAAAGCTTGCGCAGCAACAGATGCCACTATCCTAAATTTTACCGCTGCACCCATCTATTTTGAGGGAAAAGAAGGTAAAGGTACCCACGAGTGGATCATAGAATTCCAGACCCCTCCCGAAGATCACGAACAGTTTGTCACGCAGCTGGATCAGAGTTTGCGCGATATCAATTCTGATTATGATGCCAAGAGATATAAAGATCTTGCCTTAGTACGCCCCAAAGTCCACTTCGCAGAAAACGGCCTCTTCGAAAGATGGCTGAAATCCAAAGGCAAACTCGGCGGCCAAAACAAAGTCCCCCGCCTGTCTAATAACAGGGAGTATATAGATGAATTGCTTGGATTGATGTAATTTTTCTGTACCCCCCGCCACGATAGTCCTTCTCTACCCCCCGCCCCCTAAAGGGGGAGAATTAATCATCGGGGAAATTTTTCTAAGAAGGGGAAAAGCATCCCCTTTAGGGGAATGAGGGGTAAAGTTGGAACACACCTCCCCTTTAGGGGAACGAGGGGTCCAGACGGAACTACTATGTCTTACCCCCTAAATTTCTTGTTTTATTCGATCTATAACAGAATCAATATTCTCTTTAATTTCCATATTTGTAAACCGGATTTCACGAATACCATATTCGTTCAAAATTTTAGTTCTCATAAGATCATATTTTTTCTGTTCGTCATTGTTGTGGATCTCTCCATCTACCTCAATAACTAACTTATGGCGATGGCAATAAAAATCTGCTATAAATTCGGATATAGGATGTTGAGCCTTGAACCTTACTCCTAGTTGACCCCTTTTTAAATATTCCCATAGCTTTGCTTCTGCTTTAGTAGGATTTAACCTAAGTTCTTTAGCTTTTTTAAAAAGGTAAGGCATTGCACCATAATACATATCAATCTCAGTCATAAAAAAAAACAGAAAGTATATTATATATAAAAAACTAATTAAAAAGAGCCGTCTATTCCCCCGATTCTTTAAGGGGGAGTTTTAAACTAAGACGGAACCAAACCTCCCCTTTAGGGGAACGAGGGGTAAAGAAGAAACTAATCCTCCCCTTTAGGGGAACGAGGGGTACAGATGGAACAAACATCCTTTACCCCCCCGAATCTTTAAGGGGGAGTTTTATATTCTTATGAGATAATATCTCAGACGGAACAAAACCTACCCTTTGAAAAATTAAGGGGTATGGAATAGATTAAACCTCATTTCCTAAATTTAATCGTGCAGCCAATTGCTTTGGTGTTGTTTTGGGCGACCTGTCTGTTGTTTAGGACGTCATCCATAGCTTCTTCT
>DATHVH010000157.1:0-22049 GCA_035461405.1 Anditalea sp. | reverse complement strand
TACCTGTAACGGACTTGGCAAAATAGAAGAAATCACTAAAGAAAGTATAATTCCAGATCCGTCCTTAAGCATCAGCCGTGGCGGTATAGCCCCATTGGGAGAATTCAGGGATATATGGATTTTTAAAAAAATAAATGCCGTATTAAAAAATTATAAAGTCAGTATCTCTACCCCCCTTAAAAATTTCCCTGACGAGGTGATGGATATCATCCTATATGGGGACAAAATGGAGGTAGAGGTAGATTCTATCAAACACCCCGGTACACAATGGACTACTACCTTTGAAGGTATAATTAACTTTCTTCAAAAGCAGCAAGAAGAGGGTTCTGAAAAAATCCGGAATTGGGTAGCAGACTATACTACCACTTCTATTTGTCCTGATTGTGAAGGCATGCGATTAAAAAAGGAGTCACTTCACTTCAAAATAGGGGACAAAAATATAGGAGAACTAGCCATGATGGATATTACCGGATTGGCAGAGTGGTTTAGCAAAGCCGAGGATCTGATGACAGATAAGCAAAAGATCATAGGTAGAGAAGTATTAAAAGAAATTAATAAGCGAATTGGCTTTTTACTGGATATCGGGCTGGATTATCTTTCGCTCAATAGGCCGCTGCGGACCCTATCCGGCGGCGAAGCCCAACGGATCAGGTTGGCCACGCAGATCGGTACTCAGTTAGTGGGTGTCCTTTATATATTGGATGAACCAAGTATAGGGCTGCACCAACGGGATAATGTGAAATTGATAAAAGCCCTTCAGGATCTTAGAGATTTGGGCAACTCTGTCATCGTAGTGGAGCATGATAAAGATATGATGATGGATGCTGATTATGTAATCGATATCGGACCTGGTGCAGGTAGACATGGAGGACATATAGTAGCGAGCGGAAGTCCTAAAGATTTTCTGGCACTTAACAGTATTACTGCACAATATCTAAATAACTCCCTGAGCATACAGATACCTAACGGTAGAAGGAAAGGAAACGGAAATACCTTGAAGTTGGTAAATGCTTCAGGTAATAATCTGAAAAATGTTACAGTCAATCTGCCACTTGGGAGCATGATCTGTATCACTGGCGTATCTGGGAGTGGAAAAAGTTCTCTGATTCACGATACCTTATATCCATTGCTTAATCAACATTTCTATAATTCTAAAAAAGAACCACTACCATATAAGCAAATTAAAGGGCTGGAACATCTCGACAAAGTAATAGAAGTAGATCAGTCTCCTATTGGCAGAACGCCGAGGTCTAATCCTGCTACCTATACGGGTGCATTCACCGATATCCGAGCCCTATTCACTGATCTTCCAGAGTCTAAGATCAGAGGATATAAACCTGGCCGATTCTCATTTAATGTCAAAGGCGGAAGATGTGAAGATTGTGAAGGAGCAGGAATGAAGCTTATAGAAATGGATTTTTTGCCCGATGTGCATATACCATGCGAAACATGTAAAGGTAAAAGATATAACAGAGAAACTCTTGAAGTGAGGTTTAAAGGTAAATCGATATCCGATGTTTTGGATATGACGGTAGAGCAGGCTGTTGAATATTTTGAATTTCAGCCTAGAATACTGAGAAAAATTCAAACACTCAATGATGTGGGGCTAGGATATATAACGCTGGGCCAGCATGCCACCACATTATCCGGAGGAGAAGCTCAACGTGTAAAACTGGCAACAGAACTTTCTAAAAAAGATACAGGTAAGACATTTTACATTTTGGATGAACCAACTACAGGCCTTCATTTTCAGGATATAGAACATCTCCTGGAGGTATTGAACCAACTGGTGAATAAAGGTAATACTGTACTCATTATCGAGCATAATATGGATGTAATTAAAATGGCAGATCATATTATTGATATTGGACCGGAAGGTGGTGACAAGGGGGGTACTATTGTAACCGAAGGTAGTCCTGAAAAAGTAGCTATGCATCCAACAAGTTATACCGCCAAATTCCTTAAGCCGGAATTAAATTTGAAATAGAAATTCAGTATCTAATCTAGCTCCATTCCCACTTATATAAATAACCTGAATCATTATCTATACTTATTTATATTTGAGTTAGCATGAATAGGATACGATTATATTGGATACTTCAAATAGTAGGATGGTCAACTTATGCCTTGATCAATTTAATAATTATATCCTCAGTTAAGGGAATTACTTTAGTACAGTTAACGGCATTTTCTTCCTTAGCCTTCTTTTATTTGATCTCGACACATGCCTTTAGGTATGCTATCAAGAAATATGGCTGGCTAAATCTTTCTATACCTAAGTTAATTACAAATTCGCTATTAGCTCTGTTGCTATTGAGTATACTGAACACCGCGTTCACAATAGTTATTAATTTAGCCTTTATAACACGGGATATATATGATGAACTTAGGCCTGTAGTAATATTTTCAAGTATATTCTTTAGCTTTTTACTCTACTCTCTATGGGTAATGTTGTATTTTCTATTCCACTTCTTGGATAATTATAATACATCACTGAAATACAAAGCGAAAATCAATGAGATCAAACTGAACCATCTCCGTAGCCAGCTGAATCCCCATTTTATATTCAATGCGCTGAACAGCGTCAGAGCATTGGTAGATGAAAACCCTGTCAAGGCAAAATCTGCCATCACCCAGCTGTCTAATATCCTCCGGTATTCATTGGTAATGGATAATAAGACGCTAATCAGCTTTGAAGATGAATTCAATACAGTCAAAGATTATCTCAACTTAGAAAAAATTCGATTTGAAGAAAGGCTGGATGTAAATTATGATATAGAAGACAAAGCATATCGATATAAACTACCCCCGATGATGCTGCAGACTATAGTAGAAAATGCCATTAAACATGGGATAAGTAATCTGGTAAAAGGTGGAAAGGTAGATTTAAAATGTGCTGTAGGAGAGGATGATAAACTTTTTATTTATGTGAAAAACAGTGGCCAGCTAAAACCACTCATTACTAAGAAAAAATCAGAAGGTCATGGCATCAATAATACAGTACAACGGTTAAAATTGATCTATGGGAGCAAAGCCTCCTTTAAAATATACAATTCTGGAAGCGAATTTGTGATAACTGAAATAAAAATCCCAAAACAAACCCTTACATTAGAGTAAATATTAACCAGAAGATAATTATGCGTGCACTTGTAATAGATGATGAAAGATTAGCCAGAAAAGAATTGATTAATTTGCTTTCCCAGCACGAATCGGTAGAAGTAGTCGGTGAAGCGATCAACGTGGATGATGCAAAAGAGAAAATCGAAAAGTTAAATCCTGAAGTTATCTTTTTAGATATACAAATGCCTGAGAAAACGGGATTTGATCTGCTGGAGGAGCTGGACCATGTACCCCATGTTATCTTTACCACTGCATATGATGAATATGCTTTGAAGGCTTTTCAGGTGAATGCATTGGATTACCTATTAAAGCCCATAGAACCTGAGCGCTTAGCTGAAGCACTTAAAAGATTGCAGACCAAAATCATAGACCAGCAGAGAGAAGAATCCCAAGAATCTCCCGGCAATGATAATAAGCTATCTCTGCAGGACCAAGTTTTTGTAAAAGATGGGGATAGATGCTGGTTTGTAAAATTGGTTAATGTGCGCCTCTTCGAATCAGATGGTAATTATATAAAAGTTTATTTCGATAATCATAAGCCTATGATCCATAAGTCACTTAATGCGTTGGATGAAAGGCTAGATGAAAAGTCTTTTTTCAGAGCAAGTAGGAAACACATTATAAACCTGAGTTGGGTAGAAGGGATTGAGCCTTGGTTTAACGGTGGTCTAGTAGTGACCTTAAAAGGTGGAGACAGAATCGAAGTAAGCAGAAGGCAGGCAGCAAGATTTAAAGACATGATGAGTCTATAATAAACCAGAGCACCCGATAATAATTAATCGGGTGCTAATATTTTTAATTAACTGCATATAAGATGCTTTTATTCATATTTTATTGATTTCATACACAGTTTTATCAATTAAATAAACAAACTTTATCTTTTTATAAATTAATTCTATAAATTATGAAGTCGCATTGAAAAGGCTTTCATTTTGGATCCAAATCACGACATTTTGAGTTCATAAGCTCCTTGAATAACTATTTTAAACACATGAAATCGCCATTGAGGAAAAACTTCAACTAACATAAAAACTTAGCGTGGCGATTCCATTTGCCCTTTAAAAAACAATTTTAAACAAATGAAAGAGGAAAGAATTTTAATAGTAGAAGATGACCCGAGTATCGCAGAAAACATAGAAGAGATTCTAGAACTTTTAGATTACACCAATATCGATATTGCGAATTCGGCCAACCAAGCAATCAAAGTAATCAAGAAGTATCGTCCGGATTTGATATTTATGGATATCAAACTCAAAGGGGACAAGGATGGTATAGAATTAGGTGAGATCATCAAGCAGATGATTGATGTACCTATAGTATATGTCACATCCTACAGTGATCCAACCATTATAGAAAGGGCTAAAAGAATAAATCCAGCCGGATTTATCGTGAAGCCGTTTAACACTAATGATATCCATGCTATGGTGGAGATAGTGCTGTACAATAAGCGTACACGCCCATCTTCCTCTGATACTGGCTCGTCCAAAACTTCACCAGAAAGCCCTTACTTGGTAAATGATGCTGTCTATATCAAAGCTGATAATGCATTTGAAAGAGTAGATTATGAAGATATCTATTATGTAGAAGCCAATGGGAACATGGTTACCATATTTACCAAACACAGAAACTACATAATCAGAAAATCCATGAAAGATATGGAAGAAAAATTACCTTCCAATCTATTTCTAAGAGTTCAAAAATCATTTATAGTCCAACTCGGGCAGATTGAGAACTTCAGTACCAAGGAAATCAATTTGAAAATGGGAGCCTCCGTACAAGTAGGCCGACAATATTATAATAGCTTCCTGGCAAAATTAAATACAATTACAGAAAGTTAAAATCAAAAAGGGTGAGCCATATAGCTCACCTTTTTTATTACCGTTAAACCAAACATTTTTTACTTTATGAGATATACATCATGAATCCCGTAAGAACTCAAGAAATAGCTGTTTGAAATCTTATCTCTGTAAATATCTTCCAACACAGACTTATCACCTTCAAGTACAGCTACTATTTCGCCGTATTTATTGATAAAAGTCACACTCGCTACTACTTCGATATCTATGTCAATATCTTCTAAAGAAATTTCTTCTACGGTATCCCCAGAGTTTGCTGTAGTTTTAACAATTTCACTCAATCCCTTCTGCGCAGCTAAATAACCCGCCCCCTGTGCATTTGCATTTGCACTCCATACAATCGTTAATGCTAGCATAAGACCTACTAAAGCACAAACATTTTTCTGAGATAAAATTAAAGTTTTCATGGTGTTATAAATTGAAAGTTTTTTCGATCATTACATCTGGTATATGCCAAAAAATTGACCATATTTATAACTATTTGAAAATCAAATATTTATATAAATACAATTGAAATAAGTGTATTGATAGCGGACACCAAATAGCTAAAAACAGACATGTTGCCCCTGTTAAAATTATTACAAATGGGAGAATTTGATTAATGTCCTAATGCGATAAAATAATTGAAAAAAAAATAAAAAATAAAATACCACAGCCGACATCATAGATGACCTATAATCTATCGGCTATGGATTGCAATATACTGGCTGTCGGTTTTGGACAGTGTGGAACATCTACAATAAATCGTTAGCCAAATTGGCTAGCTCAGACCTTTCGCCCTTTTCCAATTTCACATGGGCATAAAGAGGGTGGTCTTTTACCCTGTCTATCAAATAGGACAGCCCATTACTCATACTATCCAGGTAAGGTGTGTCTATCTGATAAACATCCCCCGTAAAAATTATTTTAGTATTCTCACCTGCCCTACTGATGATCGTTTTAATCTCATGAGGGGTGAGGTTTTGTGCCTCGTCTACAATAAAGAAAATATTAGAAAGCGACCTTCCCCTGATATAAGCTAAGGGCTGTATCACCAATTTCTCCTGGTTGATCATTTCAGTAATCTTCTGAAATTCTTTATCGGACTCTTTAAACTGATTTTGGATAAACTTCAAATTATCCCAAAGAGGCTCCATATACGGATTAAGCTTTGACTTAATGTCCCCGGGTAGATACCCTATGTCTTTATTACTTAGTGGGACAATGGGTCTAGCCAGAAAAACTTGTTTAAAATCCCTACGCTGCTCCAGAGCACCAGCCAATGCCAATAAAGTTTTACCTGTGCCAGCTACTCCCTGTATGCTTACTAATTTTATCCGTGGGTTCATTATAGCATGAAGGGCAAAGGCCTGCTCTGCATTTTTGGGCTTAATATTATAGGCTATTTTCTTATCCACCCGCTCCATAGTGCCTTCTTCCTGATTATAATAGGCCAGCACTGAACTTTTAGTACTTTTCAGTATATAAAAAGCGTTCGCTTTATTAACCTCTTCCTTACCTATTACTTTATTGGCGTCTATGGAAAAAGTATCATAGAGGCTCGTCACCACCTCATGTGAGATATTATCCAGTATAATTTTATTGGTATTTTGAATCTCGGATATGTTTTTAATCTTACCCGTTTCATAATCTTCCGCCGGAATATCAAGAGATTTGGCTTTAAGCCGCAGATTAATATCCTTGGAAACCAAAATCACTTTTCTTCCCTGCTCGGATTGCTTCAGGCTCAGTGCCGCGTTGAGAATTTTATGGTCATTTTTTTCCTCACCAAAGATTTCATTTGCATTAAACTTATTGGTAGGGTTCATTAATACTTTGAAATTACCTCTAGTTTTTCCATTAAGAGGTGTCCAGTTGTGAATCATATTATCCTTGGACAGATCATCCAATAGACGTATAAATTCCCTTGCTTCAAAATTCTTAGTATCGTTGCCTTTTTTAAACTGATCTAATTCTTCCAGTACGGTAATAGGGATCACCACATCATGTTCAGCAAAGTTCATGATGGAATTATGGGCATAAATAATGACCGATGTATCAAGGACGAAAATCTTTCGGTCACTGCTTTTTGGCGATTTGGCTCTAGGCATAAACAAAAATTTAGTGGTTATATTCTCTTAATAAGTTAAAAAAATAATGGTGTGATTTCCATTATTTTAAAAGTATTATCAACTAGATTAAAAAAATAATAATTAAATAACTGAGAGGCAGGGAAATAGTTTTTAATGCCAGTGCTACTCTATTGAATAACACTGGCATTGGCCAAAATAACTTTTAGCTTTTAGCTTTTAACTCTCCTTGCAAATCCATAAGGAAACTGTCAATAGTTCCTGGCTTCACGTGAGGCATTACCACTATTTTATACCATTTCGGTTCAAATTCATAGCTGTCTGCCACAAGATGATATTTTTTAGCGATGGATTTAGAAATATAATTAGCTTTCATAGTGATGATATTCAAATATGGATCTCTAAAATATTCCACTCCCATCCTCTCGAGTTTTTTGCAAATTCTTTCAGTGCTGTCAAGGAGTGATGCCATCTTATATTTCCAACCTTCAGATCCATGGATTTTAAGAATCATCCACATCGATATGGCATTGGCACCTGATCGGCTACCACTGAGTGTATAATCTTTGCCTGGAATGTATTGCGCCTCATTGGTACAGACATGATGTAGATATCCTTTTCTGATCAAGAACAAACCTGTTCCATATGGCGTCTGCAACATCTTATGGCCATCGGCTGTAATAGAATTAATATAAGGATTCTGAAATGAAAAGCGGCTCATTTCATTGGTAAATGGATAAATGAAACCTCCATAAGCAGCATCTATGTGAATTTTAAACAACACATTTTCCCTGGTAAAAAAATCACCTAATCTATCTACATCATCTACAGAACCAAACATGGTAGTAGATAGATTTGCAATGATAATAAAGTACTTTACACCTTCCTTTCGAGCATGGGAAATTTTGGTCTGAAGCGATTCCTGTGTTATCTGCCTAGTATCTTCATCTACCTCTAGTATTATACTGGATAGGTTCAATAAATTGGCGCCTTTAGGCATACTATAGTGAGAGTCCACAGAATACACTACGGCTATTTCACTTATATCTGCACCATATGCCTGCTGAAAATAATTTCTGTATACCCACATGGCTTGGATATTTGCTTCAGTTCCGCCCGTGGCTACATAGCCATCCTGCTGCCCAGGATCACCTTGAAAAATTTCTTCTGCACATAATTTGATCAGGTCCCTTTCTATTTTCTGAGTGCCTTCAAATACCTCAAGTACGGATTCTTCAGATAAAGTATGAACGCCGATATGATTAGGATTTCTAACCATTGCTGACATAAAAGGTGCATCTCGGAGGAATGGGGCGTCCGGGTAGAATTCAGTGGTGTCAAGGTATGTTCCTGGAATACCAAGGATAGGGTGATCTCCTCTATAATCAAGATTTTCTTCTAAAGCAGCAAAAATTCTTTTCTTTATATCTTCGTGTGATAATTTTTTCCAATACATAATCTAAATGGTTAAGATATTAATGATTCCAAATCTTCCAGGCAGCTTCCGCCTGAAGGTGCAACATTTCCAAACCATTTTTTGAGAGAGCCCCTCTTGCTTCAAAAGAACGCATGAGAAAAGTTTTTTCCGGATTATAGACTAAGTCATAAACCTTATGCTTAGCTGTAATGGAATTAAGGGGAATATCAGGCATCGCTTCCACCTTAGGGTAAGTACCCAGTGGCGTAGTATTTATAATAAGTGTATGATCCATCAATATTTCGGGATTGCTGCCTAACCTATCATACGAAATAATATTCGGGTCAGTTCCCATTTCTCTGGAAACAAATTTATAGTGAATCTCCAAATCAGTAAGCGCCTGAGCTACTGCCTTGGAAGCTCCTCCCGTACCTAATATCAGTGCTTTTGAGCGTTCTATACCTAACCAAGATTTAAGTGATTCATAGAACCCTATATAATCTGTATTATAACCTTTGAGCTTACCTTCCTGGATTTTAATGCAGTTAACTGCACCAATCGCTCTGCATGCAGGATCCAGTTCATCCATATAAGGTATAACTTTTTCTTTATAGGGTATAGTTACACTTAGCCCTAATAAAGATGGATTATCTCTAATCAGATCTGGGAATTTTGATATGTCATCAATCTCAAATAAATGAAATTCGGCATCTGTTATGTTCTCTTTACTAAATTTCCCATTAAAGTATTTTTGGGAAAATGAGTGAGATAGCGGAAAGCCTATCAATCCAAATTTTCTCATTTCTTTAAATAATTTGCTGCTTGTTCAATCACGATAACCAAAAGAAAACCCACCACAAAAGTAATGACCGCCATCATTATCTGAGGATCTTCTCCTGTGATGAGGGCATATTCGCCGGGCATCACATTCTCAGTAAGAAATGGCTTTTCTACACCGGAACTGCTCATTCTATAGCTGATTACATTTTTCCATGGCCAGATTTTATTTATAGACCCTAACATAATACCAGATAGGAAAGCCAGGGTAATAGCATGATAGTGATGCAATAAATAGCTGATCAAACGACTAAATGATAGTAACCCCACTAAACATCCCAATGCAAATAGAAACAATGTGAGAAAATTTCGGTCATTGAGTGCTTTTAGTATCGGCTCATATTGACCCAGTATTAGAAGAATAAAACTACCGGAGATACCTGGCAAAATCATAGCGCATATAGCTATAGCACCAGAAAAAAAAGTGAATATGGGTGACTCAGGAGAGGTGATTGGCGGAAGTTCTGTAATAAAGTATGCTACTATAATACCTATTACTACCGCTATTATTACAATAATAGTCCATCGCTTAATATCCCGCAATATCCATATTGCGCTGATTAAAATTAATCCGCAGAAGAAGGACCATAGTGGTATAGGATGGTATTCTATAAGATAAGTAAGAAGTCTAGATAGGGTAAATAAACTGGTAAGGATGCCCAAAAAGACCGCCAATAGAAAGCTGCCATTAATAGTCGACCAAAACATTTTAAATTTACCGCTGATCAGCAGTTTAAGAGCTGTTAAGTCAATGGATTTTATGCTATCCAATAACTCTTCGTATATTCCGGTAATCAGGGCGATAGATCCACCGGACACACCCGGCACTATATCAGCACCTCCCATTCCCATTCCTTTAAAATAGGTCAGAAAGAATTTTTTCCAATAAGTCATGTATTATCTTAGAAATGAAAAAAGCTGTAAAAACACTCAATTTTTACAGCCCATAGATTAGATGGAAATATGATCGGGCAGGAAATGGTCAAATGTATCACCTCTAAGCCCAAGTCTAATGGTTTCGAGAGGGATCACTTCATTAGGGGCAATGTTTCCTAAATTAACATTAGCACCTATCAATTTGATAAACCATACCTGTTGCTCTTTTTGAGGCGCTTCCCATAAAATTCTGTCTTCAGGAATCTGGGTTAATATTTCCTCAACCAAACCTTGCCTTACTTCGCCGCTGTCTCTGAACAAACCTACTGTACCACCTTCCCGGGCTTCTCCGATTACTTTCCAGGCACCCGCATCCAGTTCTTTACGCATCTGGTCTATCCATTTATAGGGAGGGATGATTTTAGCGGCATCTTTGGAACCTACTTCAGACAGAACCGTAACTTCTTTAGCTAGAGTAGCAATATATTCACACTTTTTGGCATGGTCCAGGGTAATGGACCCATCTGAAACTTCAGCAAATTTTAAATCAAATTTTTCCAAAACTTTCCTGTAATCATCAAACTGGCCCCGTACAACAAATGCTTCAAACAAGGTACCTCCCAAATAAACTGGTATATGTGCATCTTTGTATAGTTGAAGCTTTTCATCAAGATTTGGAGTTACATAAGAAGTTCCCCAGCCTAATTTGATAATGTCGATATATTCTCCGCTGGTTTCTATTAAATCACTTACTTCACGTAGGCTTAGACCTTTGTCCATAACCATAGTAAAACCTGTTGTCCGTGGCTTTTCAGTACGTACAGGAATGTTTTTAAGAACGTAATTCATTATATAAATTTTAGAAAAAGGTTTAAAAGGTCATTTGGGTAACTCTCCTTTATATTGAGCGATGATCTTATGTATTGATTGCTGATGCTTGATCTCTGGCATCAGCACATACAAAATCTCGTGTCGATCAAAATTCAAAGTTAATGCATTTTCTAGATATGAAAAGGCTTCTTTGTATTTACCTGTTTTTATATAATAAACTACTAGTCGATAATACAGTTCTGATTCTTCAGGAAGCTCTTCTATGCCCTCCTTTATGACATCCACAGCTTCTTCAAATCTGTTTTGGTCAAAATAAATAATGGATAAGTTTACATAAGCCTCCATGATACCCGGTTCCAGATTAATGGCCTCTTCATAGGCTTCTGAACTTGCATGGAGGTTACCAAGATTATATTCTGCATCTGCCAGCCCTACCCAATAGTTTGCATTTTCAACTCCAAGTTTAATGGCTTTTTTAAAATAATGTATCGCTTCGAAGAATTTTTCTTTTTTCAGCATACACATCCCCAATCCAAACCACGCATCATCGTATTCCGGGTCAAGCTTAGCTGATTTTTTAAAATATTTAAAGGCCTGATCTATCTGATTTAATTTTTCATAGGCCGCGGCTAAATAGCAACAGTTTTCCGAATTAGCGCCTTCACAGTTTATGGTATTCTGATAAGCTTCTAAAGCAAGATCATATTGCTGCGTATTCATCAGGGCATTACCCAGATTAAAATATGCCGAGGCAAAAGCATCATCTATCAGCAGGGCATAATCATATGCCTTTATAGCTTCTTCAAATCTTCCCAATCTATTATAAACCACGCCCAGATTATACCAAGCTCCCGCACTATAAGGATCCTGGTCTATGAAATCCTGGTAAAACTCCAGTATTTCATCAAAAGAACCTTCTTCCTCCGTGATCATAGCCAGTTGGAAAAGAGCATCTTCATGATTAATCTTTAGCTTTACAGCTTCTTTATAATTGTGAATGGCTTTTTCAGTATTGTTTTCTGCCCTGTAGAAATTACCCAAAGAATAATAGACTTCAGCTTTATCCTCTGCCAGAGGAAGAAAATCTTCTAAAATCTGAATAGCGTCTTTGGTATTACCTGCCAACAGCATGGCGTTAGTAAGGGCTAAAATAATTTCCTCATTATTGGGAGATAGATTATTTATATTTTCCAATATTTCCAATCCCTCCTCCAGCTCATCATTAAAAATGAGACTTTGAGCTTTAAGCAGTTTCACCTCTATAGAAAACGGGAATTTTTCCAATGCTATTTCACTGGCTTTAAGTGCCTTCTTGAATTTACCAAGATCGAAATAATACCGGATGATATCTTCTAGTTGTTCTTCATCAAAATAAAGATCAAGGTTTGACTTCAAAGAATTTTCGAATCTTTGAACCAACTCTTTGTCCTCTTCCCCACTATGGTCAAAATCTCCAGTCATTGGATCGTGTTTAAATGATTCTTTAAGATACCAAAATATTCAATACCTAAAATTTTCAACGATTTTATTTTTATAAATACCGTTTTTTCTAATTGTAAATCACAAAACTTCAGCCAATTAATTTTCGTTCCCTGTAGCCCAATTCAATGTATCCTCCAACCTTCTATAGGGTGGATTGATTAACTTATTAATTTTAGAATTATCGAATGATATCTTCAGCTGGGCTGTTTGAGCAGCTTCTTTATTGAACGGTGTACTTACAAATAAACTTTTAATTTTAAAATAGGTGCTCACTATTCCTAAGAACTTATTAGATACAGCCCATTTGGGAGACTTTTTCCCCACTTTTGATGCTATTTGTGCAAAAAAATCTTGATAGCTTATGCTTTCTTTATTAAGTATAAACCTTTCATTCCACATACCCCTTTTAAAGAGTTCCAGTGTAAGAGCGGCGGCATCTCTGATGTCAATGTAATTTATATATCCTTTAGGGTAAAATTTGTTGCCGTCTATCACATACTGATACATCCCAGAACTGCTCCTTTTATCCGAGACCTTGGCCAATAATACTGAAGGATTGACTACTAGTACTTCCAGACCTTCCTGGGCGCCTCGCCATACTTCAAGTTCTCCTAAATATTTGGAAATTGAATATGCAGTATTGAGGGGCGAAGTGGTCCATTTTTGGGTTTCGTTTATAGTCAGATTATCACCCGATCTTCCTATTGCAGACACGGAACTGATATGTATAAGCCTCTTTATCCCTTTCTCCAGCATTGCATTGACCATGTTAGCTGTTCCCTCCACATTTACTTTGAGTAGCTTCTCTTGGTCTGCAGATTGGAAAGAAACCATGCCAGCTGCATGAATAACTAAGTCTATATCTGGTAAAGCCCTTTCTATAGATTCGTAATCAGCCACATCCCCTTCATGCCAGATGATAGTGGAATACATATCTGCAATTAATGCAGTATCGCTATTTTCTCTTTTAAAACCATGAATTTCTCCTAAAGCAAAAAATTCCCTTGCCAGGTAACTGCCAAAAAGCCCTGTAATACCGGTAATTAAAATTTTCATAGTGTATTGTTAAGCAGCGGCAGTTTTTGAAGTTTGTAATAATATTTTTCACTTGGGAGTTCCTCCAGTGCATTTAAATATTTATGGTTATGAGCATCTGTTCCTACCAGCATTACTTGCTGGGCATCTACAAGTTTTTCTGCAAATTTCTTTACAGTCTTACCATAATATCCGGTAAAAGACAAAAGATTACACTGAAAAAGTATATTTCGTTCCACCAATTGATGGAGTAATTTTGCATCATTATGAAGATAAAGGTACCTCTCTGGATGGGCAAATATAGGAGTATATCCATTAAGTTCCAGTGCAAACAAACTTTCCAGGAGCATCTGAGGCTTGTTTAAAAAACCTGTTTCTACCAGCACATATTGGCCACTGATAGTAAGTAGTTTTTCTTCAGCATTTACCTTCTCCATGAATATTTCATCAAGGTAGTATTCAGCTGCCGCCTCTATTTTCATATCAATATTATGTGCCTGAAGGCTTGATTTTAAAAGGTCCAAGCCTTTAAGTATGATTTCGGGGGAATTTTTATAATACTCCGTCATGATATGGGGAGTAGTAATAATTTTATTTAGTCCAAGATTTTTTAATCTTTCCACCATTTCCACAGCTTCAGATAGTGAGGCCACCCCATCATCAATTCCGGTAATTAAATGTGAGTGCATATCTACCCCCATCCAGCTAAGGTCGAGTGTTTCATCTCTTTTGGATCTTGATCCTGTTAATAAACTAAATATTGACATTAAAGTCCTCCTTCAGTATCTTGAATAAATTTATTTAAAGTAGGCAAAGCATTATCTTTTTCGGATAATAGTGGATTAGTTACGCCCCAGTTTATAGCTAAATCAGGATCATTCCAAATGATGCCTCCCTCACTTTGCTTATTGTAAATATTAGAGCATTTATAATTGAAGATGGCATCTTCAAGAGCTGAAAAACCATGGGCAAATCCCTCAGGCATAAAAAGCATATTGTGCCTCACACTATCCAATATTACAGCATGATGCATGCCAAATGTAGGGGACCCTTTTCTCAAATCGACACATACATCCAAAACTTTCCCTACTATTACCCTAGCAAGTTTTGCCTGCGCATTGGGGCTATGCTGAAAATGAAGTGCTCTTATGGTACCTTTGGCGGAATAGGACTGGTTTTCCTGAACCCAATTATAATTAATGCCACTTTGCCTAAATATATCTCCTCGATAAACTTCTAAAAAAAATCCCCGATCGTCCTGCAATACTTTCGGATAAATTTCCAATACGCCTTCAATAGGAGTTTTCCTGATTTCCATAATTAAAAATTAACATACTAATACTTTATAAAGTTAATATAAAGCTTATATAATTCACCCTAATTATTTACCTTATGGAATGCTTGTGGTACTTTTATTGTTAAAATATCTCAGTATACATTCCAATTTTATCAATATAGGACAGTCTTTCAAATAAATGAGTAAATATTCCCGAAAATTACAAAAACTTCATGACACCGCTCCAAAACCGGAAACAGCGGTACTGGTTGCTATCATTCATCAGCAACAGACTGAACAACAGGCCCAGGAGTATTTAGATGAATTAGCATTTCTTACAGAAACGCTAGGTGCAAAGACTGTTTATAGATTTACCCAAAGGCTCGAAAGACCGGATGTGAAATCATTCGTAGGGTCAGGTAAGTTAGAGGAAATCAAAGCTTATGTAAATCATTTTGAAGTGGATATGGTCATCTTCGATGATGATCTATCAGCGTCCCAGATGAGAAATCTGGAAAATGAGCTACAGGTGAAAGTTTATGATAGGTCTTTACTTATTCTTGACATATTTTTAAGCAGGGCTCAAACGGCCCAGGCTAAAACTCAGGTCGAATTGGCAAGATTCCAGTACTTGCTTCCCCGATTAACTAGAATGTGGACTCACTTAGAGCGTCAGCGAGGCGGTACTACCACTAGAGGTGGAGCTGGTGAAAAAGAAATAGAAACGGATAAAAGAGATATCCGAAATCAGATTACTTTATTAAAAGAAAAGTTACGTAAAATAGAAAAACAGGGACAAACCCAACGTAAAAGCAGGGAAGGTATAGTAAGAGTGGCTTTAGTAGGCTATACGAACGTAGGAAAAAGTACCTTGATGCGATTAATGACCAAAGCCGATGTACTGGCGGAAAACAAATTATTCGCCACCGTCGATTCTACAGTACGAAAGGTAGTCTTGGAAAATATTCCGTTTCTACTATCTGACACCGTCGGGTTCATTAGAAAATTACCTACCCACTTAATCGAATCATTCAAATCAACTTTGGATGAAATCAGAGAGGCTGATATCTTAGTTCATGTGGTTGATATTTCCCATCCTAATTTCGAAGACCATATTACAGTAGTAAATCAGACGCTAACCGAAATAGGGGCTTCAGACAAACCAACTATTTTAGTATTTAACAAGATAGATCTGGTCCCTAGTATGCCTAGTGAAGATGAGCTGCAGCTAATGACTGAAATAGAAATAGGGGAAGCTAATTATTTAGATTTTGATAAGTTAAAAGAAAGTTATACGAAAAAAGTAGGTATCAAGCCAGTGTTTATGGCTGCTGAAGATGGTACTAATATAGATGAACTCAGATACAGTTTAGTGGATGAAGTGAAAAAACGACATCTTCAAATCTATCCCAATTACTTAGAAGATGAGACTATTGATCTTTCGCAGTTTAGGGATTTAGAGTAACCTGAAAGTAGTTATATGACCGATGTTGGTTTTAAAAATAAAATTGAGGCCGGTAGACACCGGCCTTTTTTATTTCATTCTAATGCGCCAATCTTTGGGATAATAATTATTGATCCTATTTCCGATATTTTTTATCCAGCCCAGCGGTAGGTCCCTATACATTATAAGCATCCATCCTTCTTCCGCTATATTAAGCTCTAGTTCTTCTTTCCTTAAATAAGTAAGAGCCTCCTCTTTGGTCAAAGTTATAGAACTGAATTTATCTTTTGGAAGGATACTTACTGCATACTCATGGGTGGGAATTAATTGGGATTTTTGTAATTTCCCTATTTCAACTCCAAAATATCTGATGTTTAAATATTTTGTAATCCATTCGAAATAATGCTGGAAATCTACGCTTAATGCAAAATAACTTTCCTGAAGTGAGTAAAAGATTATATTATCTCCTAAACCTGTAACCTCTTTAATTAAATTGTCATCGCTGACTTTCTGTACAAAAGGATGCTTAAAATCCTTTACCCGTTTCGGATTTTGAATGTATGCATCTTCAGGTCTTTTGAGCACTGTTATAAAAAAACCTTCTCCCTCTACCTTATGAGGGTAAAACCGGTAACTATAATATTCCTCATCATCAAAGATATCTGAAGTTTCAACTATTCCCCAGTCATTGTCTAAGGGGATTCTTACCGGTTCATAAGAAAACTCTTCGGTTAAAAACTTTAAATTTTCTTCGTTCTCCTGTCTATTAAAGGTGCAGGTGCTATATATAAGATATCCGCCAGCTTTCACCAATGATCCTGCTACATTTAAAATTCTTTCCTGCCTGGCTGCACATATCTGTACATTGTCCATGGACCATTCCTCTCTAGCTTGGGGATCTTTTCGGAACATTCCCTCTCCAGAACAGGGAGCATCTATCAGCACCAGATCAAATGCTCCATCCAGTTTTTCAAAATGTGAAGGATCATTATTGGTGACCACAGTATTGCCCAATCCCCATTTGATGATGTTCTCTTTTAATATTGATGCTCGAGGTTTAATCACCTCATTTGATATGAGCAATCCTTCCGAACCAAGATAGCTGCTAAGTAATGTTGATTTACCACCAGGAGCAGCACAAAGATCTAAGTAAAGCCCTTTCGGAGCCTCGAGTGAATTTAATATATGCTCTATAAAAATTGAGGATGACTCCTGTACATAGTAGGCTCCTGCATGAAAGGATGGATCCAGTGTAAATGATGGACGATCATGAAGATTAAAACCAACATTACTCCAAGGAATTTTATCTCCTTTAAAGGTATTTTGATTTATCTTATAGGGATTTATCCTTATAGAAGTACGAGGAGCTTGCTCTATAGCTTTGAAAAATAATTTGCTTTCTTCATTTCCCAATAAATCTTGGATATTTGCCTGAAATTTTGGAGGTAAAATAGGTAAAGGGGCCATGTTCTTCGAGTTGGAACAGCCTGAGGATTAGGCTGATTTTAATTTAAGCTCCCCTCTTCTTTTTATTATTCTTAGGCTATAATATTCATTGATAAAGCTCTTACAGCGGTTTTCTGAAAAATCTGCTCTGCTGGAAGTATCATAAAGAACAGTCATTCTCAGCATGGTTTTCACATAAGATTCATGCTGACCCAATTCTCTAATCCAGCTAACAAAGCAATTAGCCCAATCTTCTTTATACTTATCCAGATGGGATCTACCATCAAATAAAAACTCAAGCTGATTGGAGCCATATTTATACCTGTATATCCCACACAGTTGCTGATAAATTACTTTAATCCAATCTTTTGGATATTCTATAGTATCTATAATCTTACAGTAAGTATTATCCATTAAGCCTAACGGATTGTAAAGCGAGGTATAAGAACGCTTTAATTCCAATACCATCACGTCCATAAGCCTATCTTCCAAAGCTGACTGTGCCTGTCTAAGGATATAATTTTTATCTAGAGGAAAAAGTTTTTCAATCATATGGTAGAGAAATACGCTGCAAATTAGAATTTTTAAATATAAATGAAAAATTACAAGCTAATTAATAATGAATCAGCTATCCACATGTACCTCTCCAAACCCCAATTTATCGCAGAGAGGTGATTTAAAACATACAGTGGCAACCAATATTTATACTACTATCAAATACTTATTGTGTCGGCTATAATTAAAAAAACCTCTGAAATTAATTCAGAGGCTTTATAAAACTAATTATTATTTAGATTTTATCGAGCAGATACTGCGCTAATAGTTTGTCCGAAAAATATACTATTCATAAATAACTTGTTTGTTCCAAACCAGAAGGCTCTAAAGTTTGGATTGTCTACGAAACCTATCACCTTACCGCTACCTACAGAAGACACTCTTATTCCTCCAGAGTTTCTCATTTTTTCCAAATTGGATGGATAAACATATCCAGCCGCTAGAGGGCTATCAGTATAAACCATTGGATTTGCGTAGGGATTATCAGCTAATTCCATTATTTGATTACCACTTCGGAATGTGTACATATCTGAATTTGTATATCCATATCCTATAGGATGGGTAAGATCAAGCTTTACATTGAAAATAGCCCCACCCGTCACTTGAGCTCCCCGGGATTGCTGCATTTCTGCATAGCTTTTTTGACTTAATGTCTTTTCATCTTCGTCCTTAGAAAAACTGAATTTCCCAATTTCATTTTGAGTTAGATAATTCATGGCTGTGCCCCTTGCTATAACTGTACCCCCATTACTTGTCCAGTTTTTCAGCTTTTCTGCTCCTGATTTACCCATGTCACTATAATTTCCACTTGGCATTATGATGACATTATATCTGGAAAGATCGGCTCTGTTTACCATATTTAGAGGTAATAATGTAACAGGCATATCAAATCTCTGATCTAATAAATGCCAAACTTCTCCTGCCTCGTTACTGGCTACTCCACCATCTACCAAAAGTGCTATGGAAGGCTTTTCTAAAACATTTATACTGGGAGACCCAAGATTTACACCTCCGGTATATCCAGATCCTATGGCGTGTATCTTTACTCCAGTTCCTTCTACGGCTTCCTGGAGGTCCGCGTACAGATTACCATTAGTGTCTGCGCCGTGTTTTCTGCTGACGAGGATGCTTCCTCTTCTAAATGTCTCCCCATTAGGTACATTAAAGTCTTCATGGCTCACTCTTACCATATATCCCTTATCCAGTAATTTATAGGCTACTTTTGGAGCATAGTATTCATGCCATTCAAAAGCATAGGCATATGCATTATCATCTCCTACCACTTCACCGGCCGGGAATGTGATGGTTTTATCCATTTCCTCCACTTCAGCTAGGTTCATAATTCTACTGTTCAAGGCCATATAATCTAGATTAAAGGCCATAGGAAGCGTCCAGGCAGAGACATCATAGAAAAGGCTATCTTGAAATTCGGTACGGACCTCAAACATACCTTTTATCAATCTGTATTGTGGCTGATTTAACGGAACAATAAAAGATTTATCAGCTTTAAACTCTACGTTATTTATAGTTATATCTTGCTGAAGTCTATAAACATCTATATCATGCTGCACGATCATTTCAGCGAGATGATAGGTTTTTGCCTTATCATCTTTTCCACCAAAAATATAGGCTTTATTTACATCACTGGCATATTCTGATTCAGCTTCTGTATAAAAATCTTTCATATAAGCATTCATTTCTTGCCTCATATCGCTTGCAGCTTCGAATGATGAAAGTGATGCAGTAAACTGGTTTCTTATCGTAAAGGGAAAAGTCACCTGACCATGGGGGCTATCCTGGAGGTGTCCCCTCGAAGATGCCTGCTCAAATAGTATCCCTACTGCTCCCTGTATATCCGGATAAGTGGAGCCTTTACCATAGTAAAAATCATCAAAACTTTCCTGGGTGAAATATAGAGAACCAATTTTATCTAATTGTTTCGCATGGTATTGGGCAATTTTTTCAGTTAACTCAAAGTTCCTTTTGGGAGTAAGGGGGTGGTTTCTGCTGGGTATTCCCGGCTGAAAAAAGAAGGTGCTGCCCGTTCCCATTTCATGAAAATCCAAAACTAAGTTTGGCTTCCACTCCTGGATTTTAGCGATTCTACCTCGGGATTCAGGATGCTGAACCGGCATCCAATCACGGTTTAGGTCAAACCAATAGTGATTAGTCCTGCCGCGTGGCCAGGCTTCATTTAATTCCCGACTATTGGGATCTCCGGTCATGTTATAACTTTTGTGGGTATTTACCCAAGAAGCAAATCTGTTTATGCCATCAGGATTTATAGCCGGATCGAATAATATGATAACATTCTCCAGATCATCCGCTATCTCATTAGCCGCCGCAAAGTGGTAAGCTGCCAGTAATGATGCATTTACACCACTGGGTTCATTTCCATGTACTGAGTAACCCATATACATCACTATAGGCATATTATCTGTATTGACATTCCGTGACTGCCTCGCATCTCTTAATTTAGCTCGTTCTGATTTAATGTTTGGTATTTGATCGAAGTTACCAGGAGCAGTAATAGTCAATAATAATAAGGGTCTTTTTTCATAGCTTCGTGCATATTCTTCTATAGTAATCCTATCAGAAGCAGCCGCTAATTCTCTCATATACATCACTACCTGGTCATGACTCACATGCCACTCTCCTACTTGATAGCCCAGCACTGATTCCGGAGTGGGAATGTCGGGATTGTATGTATACTCACTTGGTAGATAATAATCCAAGCTTACCTGAGCGGTAGCTGAATAGGAAATAACAATTAATAATATCGCGAAAATATTTCTCATTATAAGGTATTGTTTTAATACTAACTTTTAGAAACGGTTTATAGTCTAACTCAAACTCTGTTTCGCAGCACAAATGGTTAATTACACATTTTTGTGTGAAATTGGGTAATTATTTGCAACAAATTAATTAAAATAGTTTAGAAGGTAAAAAAACTTGATTATGTGTCCAGTATAGAAGGCTGGTCATTGAGTGACAAGTTTTGGTTGGATATATCATGATAAGTACATAAATTTAATATGATGGATATCGGCGATTCTTTTAGGAATGAGAATAGCTTAGGTATGAACTCCAACTAAAAAAACTAAAATTGAGATATGTTTAGAATCGGCGAAGGGGGCTTCCCTGTACTTTTTGGTTTACTCAGTGTGGTCTATATAGTTTTTTGGATATATACATTAATAGATGTAGTAAAGAGTGACTTCAAGGATCAGAACATGAAGATCATTTGGGTATTGATCATTTTATTTGCACAGGTACTCGGTCCTATTCTATATTGGGTGATGGCAAAAGATGGTAACAGATAAATCAATCCTTATATTGATAGAATAATTGCCCTAGGGCATCATCAATATTATTATACCTAAATTTAAATCCTGAAGACTGGATTTTCGAGCTGGACAATTTATTTCCTCCCACTACCATATCTGCCATTTCGCCCAAAAAGAGCTTTAAAGCAAAGGTAGGAACACCTATGTTTATAAAAGGTTTCCCTTTCAATTTGGCAGCTTTTTCTGTCAACTCTTTATTGGTGACAGGCTTTGGTCCGGCAGCATTATATGGTCCATGTAATTGTTCAGTTAAAAGTGCATACCGAAACATTCTTGCCAAGTCACTTAAATGTATCCAGCTCATATATTGCTTACCAGTACCCAGAGGGGCTGCGACAGGTGGTTTTAATAGTTCTGGTAAAGCTCCTCCTTCAAGTGACAATACAATACCTATTCTCAACATGACTGTACGAATATGTAAGCTTTCAAACCGCTTAACTTCTTTTTCCCATTTTTTG
>DATHVH010000156.1:0-3703 GCA_035461405.1 Anditalea sp. | reverse complement strand
GCTCATCAACGGTTATTGATCGATCTAGCTTATTACTATAATGATTATTCTGATTTCCTGGCACAAACTGCCTTCCGAAAAGCTCCTGGACCTGTATATCCAGGTGCACCATTAAACACTGATCAAGGAGCTATAAATGCGGTGAATGCTCCTACTCTCTTGACTCCTATAACGATTCCCGGTCAAGAAAACACATTTCAGACCTACACAAATATAATCGATGAAAGAGTAAAAGCACATGGAGCTGCCATAGGGATAACTTTTAACCTGCCGAATAACTACAGTATCAGCGGAAACTATAATTACAATAAGTTATTGACTGATCTCGATCCTAACTTATTACTAGGATTCAACACACCTGAACATAAAACAAACATCATGTTTGGCAACAGAAAATTGACCCAAAATTTAGGATTTAATATAGCATATCGATATCAGAGTGAATTCTATTGGGAATCATCCTTTGCAGTGGGAACTGTGCCTGAATTCCATAATGTAGATGCCCAGATAAATTATAGGTTGAGTAACATTAAAACAATCGTCAAACTCGGAGGGTCAAATATTTTCAATAACCGGTACATTATGAATTTTGGTGGACCTACCTTGGGTGCTGTGTATTATTTATCCGTAACCTTTGACGAGTTGTTTAATTAATGGTAAAGGGGAGGTATTATTTATAAATACTTCCCTCTTACCGAGCCATACAATAAATATTGAATTGAATATTAAGAGGACTTCTTGCTTAAATCGAAAGTCAATGTTTTTCAGTTAAAAAAATAACACAAAACCACGGAATCAGCTGTTTATGACTTTTTCCGAGGTTTTGTTTTTTTGTAGTTTATTTTGCTCACTTTAATACTATTTACGTAGAAACCAGCTTTATCTTTGTATAACAATTGTTATGTTTAGCGGTATAAATGGTGGCAAGTTTATTCTTAAAATAGCTTTTACAATCTCTATTAATTCTTTTTACGAAAAATTTTCAGCTTCCTACCATAAGTATCCATAGCGACCACATCACCGTTTTCTTTTATCGCAACTCCCATGGCCACAGTTAAATCCTTATCCCCTATTCTATCAATGAACTTTCTGTCTTCATCAATTTTCAATATTACATTACCTGCCGCTATGTAAATAAACTCTCCATCTGAAGCTAAATCATAAAGCTGGCTATCGAATTTTAAAGATTTTATAAAAGCCCCATCTTTATTAAAAAACTGCAACCTATTATCACTACTGACCACCACCATTTCTTTGTGGATGGTAATACCCCAGGGATATAAAAACCGATTATCAACTGTACCTTCACTACCCCATTTTTTGAGAAAATTCCCTTCTAAATCCAACTTCTGAACCCTATGGTTCGAATGATCAACAATATAAACAATGCCTTCATCGAGAGCTACTTGACGGAAATAATTGAATTGACCATTACCATTACCAGAACTACCCCATTGCCTAATCATATTCTTGTTTCTATCAATTATTTTTACCTTATATTCAGAAGAACAGGTGACTAAAACTTTATCTGTGCCGATAAACTGCATTCCTCTAGGAGAACCGCATGAATAAAACTTTTCAAGAAAAACTCCATCAGGTGAAAATTTCTGTATAGACCCATTACTGGTTTCTGATATGTAAAAATTACCACTGTCATCAAGCGTTACATGTTCCGAAAACATGAACTCACCGGGATTATTTCCTTCCTTCCCAAAGGAGAGCACTACATCATAGGCTTTGGTATAGTAGCCAAAATCAGAATTTGAAAAAACGCCAAATTCTACTTCAGAGTTAAATGCCCTAACTTTATAATAAATTTCAGTTAGTGGAGAATCAATTTCGGAGAATACATCTGTATATTTATTTGAATCTGAAGAACCTATTAAAACATACTCATTCATCCCCTTATCCAATCTATAAACTTCATAATTTACTGCTCCCGGAACCCGCTGCCAAGAAAGGGAAATTGAATTCCAGGACAGCCCCTTTGAAGCTTCAAAATTCAAAGGCTTTTCCATATTTGGCTCATTGACAATGTTGATATCATAAGAAACTGTTGCTTCATTTCCCTCATAGTCGCTGGCAATAGCTTTTAATGGATATACGCCGTTACGGTAAGATGACACATCTACAGAAAACTGATAGGGAGCATTAAACGACTCACCCACCAAACCATTGTTAAAAAATAGCTTTACACTCCTTACCTCTTTGTTGTCAGAAGCTTCTATTTCTACATCAAAGGAATCCTTAAAGGTCCCACTATCTGGAATCATTTTCAGGATGACAGGAGGCTCATTATCAGGGCGTATGAGAAACACCAGAGTGCTGTCAGCTCCAAAATTCCCTGATAGATCAAAGGCAAATAATTTTAAATAATAAGAACCTTCCTCAATATTGCCTACATCTATATTGACTTTTTGGGTAAGTTGATGAAGATCCTTGATATAATGATGCCCGAGAAAGAGTGAAATAGAATCGATATTTTCTTCGACTATATTATAAATCAGCTCAAATTGCTGACCAACAATTTGGTCTTTTTCCGGATCCAAAATTGTCACTACAGGAGGTATTACATCTCTCATTTCTTCCTCTACACAGGAAGGCATTATAGAAACCAATAATAAAATCAATCCATTTAAGAAAAATCGATACATATATTCAACAATTAAAAGCTAAGACATCACATAAACCTCATAGAAAAATATCTAGGTTATCACGTGTTATGCCTATTGCCAAAACATTTAAAAACTAAAAGGCTCAAAACTAACGAATTTTTTAAATAAAAAAATAGCCCCTGTGTATTATAAGTCTACGTGTATTTATGTTGGTTTAAGATGACATTGAAATTTCCTAAACCACCCATATTTTATGTATTGACCTTAAAAGCAATGATTTATAACTTTTATATTTTAATTTTTTCGTAAATTGTATGATACAAATAATTTTTCAAACAAAATTTTAAACTTATGTCACTAATCCCTTCACCTAGCCCAGAAGAAAATTCAGACATTAAAGATAAAGCCGAAAATACTTCAAATAGAGGATTTTCAATGGGGCATTTTTGCGATTTACCGATAGTGCCAGAAAGGGAACTTCCTCTTATGGATCCTCATAGGATGGAACTCATCCGGATCATTGATAAAAAATGGGTAAATGGTACCACTTTACGCTATTATTTCTTTGATAAAGATTCTGATGGCAGAGAGATAAGGTTGGCAAACGGTAGAACCGAATGGAGAACATGGACCACTAATGAGGCCGAAAAAGATGTAGTAAGAAATGCCTTTGAGATCTGGAAAAATCAAGGGATAGGGTTAAATTTCAAAGAGGTAAAAACCCGTGAAGAAGCAGAGGTAAGGATTGGATTCATGCAGGGGGATGGCGCATGGTCTTATTTGGGCAGGGATATCATAGACATTGGCATAGGAAGAGATGAACGTACCATGAACTTTGGATGGGATATTACACAGGATCCAAGAGATTTAGACGTAGCAATTCATGAGATAGGCCACACACTGGGCTTTCCTCATGAGCATCAGAATCCCAATGCTGGGATTGTTTGGGACGAAGAAGCGGTTTATAAGGCATTAGGCAATCCGCCAAATAACTGGAGCAGAGAAAAAACCCTCCATAATATTATCCGGAAAATTAATCCTGATACCGTGCAGGGGTCTGGATGGGACCCAGATTCAGTGATGCACTA
>DATHVH010000155.1:0-7585 GCA_035461405.1 Anditalea sp. | reverse complement strand
CATCAAAAAAATATATATTTTATTTTATTTTTCCCCGTTGTTGATCTATTATTAGGAAAGCATTCGTCGCAATAATAAATCTTCCTTAATATTTTCATTGCAGGTAGATTTAATTAATTTTGGCCGGAAGCTTTTCAAGTTTCTTTAAGGATCAATGAAAAAAGTATTTTATTTATTATTTTTATTTTTAGCAAGCTCTTGTATCAGCAATAGGCGAATTACCTATTTTCAAAATCTCCCTGATAATGAGCCAATTGATTTGAATACCTTTATACCCTATGCTGAGGTAGACTATACTTATATATTACAGCCATTCGATATAGTCGATATAGATTTCGCTTCTTCTGATGAGGAATTAACTAAAGCTTTTGAATTTCAAGGTTCTAGATCTGCCCGTGGCGGTATGGGAGGCGGTGGAATGGGTGGCAGAGGGGGTGATATCTTTTATTTTACGGGGTATACTATAGATAAAGATGGATTTGTAAATATTCCAAAACTTGGTAAAATAAAAATAGCCGGACTTGATGAAGAGGCAGCAATGTTAAAAGTGCAGGAAAATATTAATTCATTTTTTAAAGAGGAGGTATTTGTGAGGTTGAGAACAGGAGGGATCAGATATACCACATTGGGAGAGTTTAATAGTGTAGGTACCCAGTTGATTATGAGAAATAGGGCTACCATATTTGATGCCTTGGCCAATGCAGGGGAAGCAAATATTTTGGCCAAGAAAAATCAGTTGTTTATAATAAGACAATATGATGCAGGTACTAGAATCCATCAGATTAACTTAAATGATAGGAGGCTTCTGGCGTCACCTTTTTATTTTATTCAACCAAATGATATATTATATTTAGAACCGATGCGGATCAGGCAGATAGGTACAGGTGATACTTTAGTACAATCTTTACAGTTAGGGGCTACGTTGATTACTATGTTTGTGTTCTTTTATGGTTTCACACAGGGGGTGTTCTGATGGAAAATATAGACCTATCAAAATTTGAAGAAGAGGAGAAACCAATTGATATAAAATATTATATCACTAAATACTCTCGGTATTGGCCTCTATATGCTATTTGTATCAGTATAGGGCTGATAGTCATGTTTCTTTTCCACCGGTATTCGGTAGAAGAGTACCAGGTGAAAGGCAGTATAATGATTAAAAGGAGCTTATCCCCAGAAGTAAGAATTCTGGATAGGTCGAATATTTTTTCTGGTAATAATAATCTGGAGAATGACATTCTTCTGTTTACTTCAAAAAATCTAGCAGCAGAAGCTTTAAAAAAACTACATTTTGATGTGACATATTATGCGGCCACGCATATAAAGGAAATAGAAATGTATGAAAACTCCCCGCTGCGTATAGAAGTAGACTGGGAGCATCCTCAGCTTCTCACTAACCTTATCCATTTAACTATACTCTCTCCGGAAACTTATATACTGAGTAAGGAAGAAACTCATTTTACGGATTATTTCTCAGCAAAGGCATCTAGTCCAGGTGATGAAGATGAAATTTTAGGCAGAGTATTTAATTTTGGAGAATATGTAGAGACCAGTAAAACCAAATTTAAAGCGCATTTGGTTAATCCAAATAGGGTAGGTGACATGGTAGGTTTTCAGATCATGAACCCCTCTAATCTTATAGATACCTATGCAAGATCTATTTCGGTAAGGCCACTTAATAATTTCGGGTCAGTTCTTGAAGTGAGCATGACTTCCACTGTGGTGGAAAAAGGGCGTGATTATGTAAATGCGCTTATGGATTCTTTTATCGATTATGATCTGAAAGAAAAAAATAGAATATCTGAAAACACCTTAAACTTCATAGACAGTCAGCTATTTTTAGTAGAAGATTCCTTAAAATCAGTAGAAAGAAGACTCCAAAATTTCAAAGTTTCAAATAAGTTATTAGATGTAAATAAGGAATTTGGTGGCTTACTGACTCGGATAGAAGGATTGGATGAATCCATACAGCAGTTTGATTTTGAGCTGGCTTATTATAGGTCGCTGCGTGATTATCTTGAAAATAAAGGTAAAGATTATACTGAAGTAGTTGCCCCTTCTCTTGTGGGGATTTCAGATTTACTTTTGAATGGGCTCGTTCAGAATCTGGTACAGCTTTCTTTAGAAAGACGGAAGTTACTGGCTATGGTAAACGAGAAGCATCCGGATGTGATAAAAATGGATCAACAGATCGATCGTTTGCGGGAAAATGTCTTTGAAAATATTAATAATCTGGTACTCAATACAGAGAATAGAAAACAGGAGACTTATAATAAACTGAGATCTTTTGATCAACAGTTTGCGAATCTTCCAGAAGCTGAGTCAGATTATACCCATATATTTCGTGAGTTTAAGCTACGGGAAAATCTCTATACCTATCTATTAGAAAAAAGAGCAGAGGCTGGTATAGCGAAAGCTTCCAATGTTTCTGATAATGCTGTGGTAGATTATGCTAAAAGAGGAAATCTGATTTTTCCCAAAAAGCCACAAAACTATGCCATGGCAGTAGGACTTGGATTTTTGATACCTTTAGGCTTTTTGTTGTTTTATCATTATCTGAACAATAAAATAGTAGACCAGATACAGCTGAAGAGCTTTATAAAAATGCCTTTATTATCCACTATTGGTTTCAGTACCAAGGAGACTAATTTGCTTGTAGCAGAACATCCCAGATCCTTAGTATCCGAATCTTTTAGATCGCTGAGATCTGCATTATTTTACATAGCGAGCGAAAATAAATGTAAATGTGTATTGGTGACCTCCAGTGTATCGGGAGAAGGCAAAACCTTTGTCTCTATAAACCTGGCATCAGCTATGGCGCTGAGTGGAAAGAAAACATGTATCATAGGTATGGATATGCGGAAACCAAAAGTTTCACAATATCTAAGTGTGTCCAATAAAGTCGGATTATCTTCTTTCCTTGTAGGGACTTCGACAGAGGAAGATATAGTTATTGCCACCAAGTATGAGAATTTATATGTTATACCATCTGGTCCGATCCCTCCTAATCCTTCTGAATTATTGCTGAAAGATAAGCTGAAAGATTTTTTTGCGAAACTTAAAGAAGAGTTTGAAGTCATAGTGATGGATACTCCTCCGGTAGGGCTGGTATCTGAGACCATGGATTTATTGAGGTTCTCAGATGTGAACTTATATATTGTCAGGCAAAATTATACTCATAAGAGGCACCTTCTGATGATTAATGATCTATATTCAAGCAATCATATTTCAGATTTTTATGCTGTATTTAATGGATTTAAAGGTGGAGGCGATATCTATGATTACGGCGGATATAATTATGGATATGGGTACAATTATTCTTATATGAAAAAGAATAAATATACCGGTAACTATTATGAAGAGCATGATGATTTAGAGCCGGGAGTATTCCAGAAATGGATCAATAAATTCAATAAATAATTTATAACTAACCCTGTAGAGAACTATTTATAATTTAACAGGACAATAGGGGTTTTTATACCTTTAATTTCTGCGGAAAAATAACTGCTGCAGTAAAATATTTATTTACCTGGAAACTGATAGCTGAAAGTCACGACTTTCAGCTTTTTTTATGTTTAACAGAAAAAAATCCAATAAATATTTATTTGTTTATATTGAATATAAAAGAATTTAATTTTATTTGCATAACGAAAATAGCTATAAAAAGAACAAAATATGGTTAAAATACCAAATTTGAAGTTTATAGTCTATTTATTGTATTTGGTAAATTATTATAAGATTTGGGATGTATGGGAAAATATTTACTATCAGTATTATTGAGCTTTTTATGCTATAATATACTTTATGCTAGTGCAAACACTTCGGAATATACCGACCCGCCAGTGGTCACTATATCCGAACCGGGATTTACAATGTACCCTGTCGGAAGTGGATGGATACGAGTAGATCAGAATATAACTATATCTGACTCAGATTCTCCTCAGTTACAAAAGGCAGAAGTAATCTTAAGTAATCGTTTAGATGGTGCTTTTATAGAAGAGCTTTCCCTGTCTTCTGTAGGTATTGGTCTTATCACCTCCAATAACCTTGTTTTAAACTTCGAGCCATTCCCTAATATGACCGTTACTGTTACCGGTTTGGCTGATGTTTCTGTTTATGAAAGGATTTTGAGAGGATTACAATATAGAAATACCAATGCTGATGCTACTCCTGGAGATAGACTGGCTACTTATACCCTTACTGATGACCAAAATATCAATTCAGTACCAAAATCCAGGATCATCAGGATCGAAGTACCCACTTTAGTAATAGAAGAAGTGGACGTAGTTTCGCCGGAAAATGGACTATATGGTATAGGAGATGAGATAAATATCAATGTCAAATATTCAGGAAATGCATTTGTAGGTGAAGGAACTCCCTATATTCTTGTAAACATAGGTGGTAAAGAAGTGAAAGCAGTTTATGTCGCAGGAAGTGGTACCGATCAGCATACTTACCAATATATAGTGGAAGAAGGTGACCTTGATATGGATGGGGTAGAGTTTGCAGAGGAGATCACTTTAGATGGAGCTGTTATAGTAGATAATTTTAATAGAAATACCCAAATAGAATTAGAGATAAATTCTTCAGTAATGGTGGACGGTATCAGGCCATTCGTTACTACCATATCTACTCCGGCTGATGGGATTTATGGTGCCTGTGCAGAAGACAGATGGGTTTTTGGTTTGTCCATAAGTGAAGAAGTGCTAGTGGACCTATCCAATGGCAGCCCTACGTTACAGCTGATGTTTAATTCAGGTGCTGTATTAGCTACTTATGATGCTGCCGCAAGTACCTCTACTTTATTGAGCTTTAATTATCAGATACAAGCCCAAGATGCTGATCCCGATGGCATAGTGATCGTCCGGATGTATCTCAATGGAGCCCTTATTACTGACTTAGCCGGCAATCAACTTTTAGATTTGGACTTTCAGCAAACTGAATTACCAGATACTGAAAATATTGTAATAGACACTACTCCTCCTATCACACCAGAGATCTCGGGTATTTCTGAAGATACCGGTATCTCCTCTACGGACGGAATTACCAAATCGCAAAATTTGACCATATCGGGTACTGGTCTAGCTAATTCTTCCCTTAGAGTTTTCAAAGATGGAGAAAGTATAGGCGAGGTTATAATTAATGAAGCGGGTGAATGGGTATTGGATTATTCTTCTGTAACTATCGCTGAAGGGGCATATATATTAACTGCCATATCAATTAATGAATCATGTGTGGAGAGCAAACCGAGCGATCCATTTAACCTAATCATAGATCTCACGCCACCTGTGGCTGATTTGGTTGATATGACGGTAGTTTTAGATCTGTCAGGCTCCATTACCATCCTGGCCGAGGATTCAGATACTGGTTCATCTGATAATTTTACTCCAAATTCACAACTTAATTTTACTTTAAGCAAAGAAACCTTTACATGTGAAGATCTAGGGGAAAATACTGTAGAAGTGACAATTACAGATCTCAGTGGTAATAGCACAGTTGCTTCAATTACTGTGACAATTGTTGACAATATAGCACCAGTCATACATGCGGATAATATTACATTATATCTGGATGAAAACGGTAATGCCTCTTTTGGTACAGAAGAACTTAATGTATTAGTAACGGATAATTGTGGGGTGGAAAACTTTAGTCTAGATAAGGCAGCGTTTACCTGTGCTGACATTGGAAGCCATACAGTTACTTTGACAGTAGATGATAAATCTGGCAATGCATCGGAATTTGAAATCATGGTTACCGTAATTGATAGCCTAGCACCAATAGTGGTAAATGCTCCTGTAAATATAGTAACGGGCTCAAACGAGTCTGGTAATTATATCATTCCAGATTTTCTGGCAGATTTGAATGTAACGGATAATTGCGGACTAGAATCTATAGTACAGCTGCCTGAAGCCGGCTCATTATTATCCGGATTTGGTACCCCACATCCAATAAATATCACCGTCACTGATGTCAACGGGAATGTTACAGAAATAGAGTTTACTATTACCTTGGTAGACAGAGATATCTTAGAAATACTCAATCCGGACATTATATCGGTACCATGGAACACTCCTTTAGATGATATTCCGCTTCCAACTGAATTGACCGTGACTTTACAAAACGGCGATGTATTGGATATTCCGGTTAATTGGCAGATGGTTAATTATAACCCCTTGGAACCAGGGCTATACCAAAATGAGGGAACATTGGTCTTGCCTACAGAGGTCTTTAATCCTGATAATCGTCAACCTACTGTTATTGTCATGGTAGAGGATAAGCCACTACCCATAGATATAGAATTAGATAATGCTGAGTTCAGCATGAGAATATCTCCTAATACTTTGATAGGAAATTTCAGCACTATTGATCCTTCTGATGACATTCATTTCTATGCTTTGACAGGGCAAGGTGCTGACGATGCATATTTCCGGATAGTAGATGGGGTGCTTTACTGGAATTCTGATGAATTCTTCCCCGGCAGAACACATTTTACCATTATGGTAAGCAGCACTGATAGAATGGGCAATGTGATCACTAAGTCTTTTGATATCGAAAGAATATTAGAACCACTGTCAGATCTTCGGTTGGTGAATGTATTCTCTCCAAATAATGACGGTATCAACGATACCTGGGGAGCGGAAGTATTAGCTTTTTATGGAAAGGTACGGATCATGATTTATGAGCGAAGCGGTAAAAGGGTCTATTATTCTACGGATACCACTGAAAGATGGGATGGTAAATTCAATGGCCAGGATGTCTTAGCTGGTACCTATTATTATATTATTGAGGTGGAGAGTACAGGTGAGATACATAGAAGTGTCCTTACTATTTTGAGAGATTAGAAAAATAATATTACTAGGAGCTAGATATTAAGATATGAAAAAGATTTTATCACTTATACTTTTGACAGTAATCTGCTTTGCAGCTAATGCCCAAAGCCGAAAATATATAAGTCAATATAATGCTGCGCAAAGTTATTTTAACCCCGCTCTGACTGCCTATAACGGAAGCAGTCTTAATAGCATTGTCAGAAATCAGTGGATGGGACTGGATGGATCTCCGTCTACCACGTACTTTAATGCGGAGGTAGATTTTGGCGAACTATCCGGTGAAGAAGATCCTGCTATGTTGGGTAAAAATGCAGCAGGTATAAATGTTATGTTTGATCAGCATGGACCATTTGCTGAAACTGATATTACCTTTAATTATTCTACCCGCATAAGAATCACTTCTAAGCATAGCATTAGATTCGGTACAGGAGTTAATTTCACCTCTATTAGGTTAGATGGTGGTGCGCTTACTCCAGAGCAGGAAAATGATCCTACTATAGGTAAATACCTAGGAGGCTTTGCTGACATGCAATCCCTTGATTTGCATTTGGGTACTGCATTAACGCATGCGAATTATTATGCTGGATTTTCAGTAGGAAATGCGAGTAGAGGGAGGTTTTATAGAGGCGATTCCTTTTTACCTCACCATCCTTTAGTATACTCCGTTCAGGTAGGTTATAGAGAAATACTTTCAGAGCAGGTTTCTGTCATCGGTACTGGTTTATTTAGATCCCAGACAGGTGTTTATGAAAACA
>DATHVH010000154.1:0-2186 GCA_035461405.1 Anditalea sp. | reverse complement strand
TGCTTCATCTCCTCTTCCGCAGAACCCTGGATACTAAACTTTAATAAGTACATATAAAAAGGCGGTCTTTAGACCGCCTTTTTTTTTAATCGGTACATAGATCAATGTTCAATTAATAAAAATTAAATAGATGTACTCAATGTTATAGTATTTGACTAATAGCAGACTTCTTTGTGGATAAATGAAAGTGTATTAATATGTGACTAACCGAAATTAGTTTTATGTCCATTATATAAAGTGCTCAATAGTCAATTGATTTTTATGCATATGTATATTTTAACATTTTAATTTAAACCCCTATGAAAAAAATATTTCTTACTATAATAGTAATGGTAATAGCGATTGTTCAGGTATTTGCCCAAGATTCAAAGGAAGACCTTAGAACTATGGGATCTGAAATTTTCTGGCATAATCTAAAAGCACATTGCGGCAAATCCTATGAAGGTGAATTAGCCTCTGCCACGCCTAATGATACTTTTGCAGGAAAAAAGCTAGTGATGCATGTAAGGTCATGCGATGAAGAGAATATTATCAGGATCCCTTTCTTTGTAGGGGAAGATAGGTCCAGAACCTGGGTTTTGACTAAGCTGGAGAATGGAACTATCGAGCTTAAGCATGATCACAGACATGAAGATGGCAGTCCTGACAAGATTACTATGTATGGGGGAACTAGTTCAAATACAGGTTCCGGCAAATTACAATTTTTTCCTGCTGATCAGGAAACGACTGATTTAATCGGATATGCAGCCACTAATATCTGGTGGATAACTTTAGATGAAAATAGTTTTTCTTATAATTTGCGAAGGGTAATAAATGATAGCCATTTCTCAGTTAAATTTGATCTTACCCAAGAAGTAGAGACTCCGGAAGCTCCTTGGGGTGCTGAGTAAAGTTTTATTTTAAATGAGATTAAAATTATAGATTCATTATTCCCCCATAGCCGTCAAAACTAACTTTCTGCTGCCCCCATGATTGCGGAATTCACACAAATAAATTCCCTGCCAGGTGCCAAGGTTGAGTTTTCCACGAGAAATGGGTATTTGGAGGCTGTTTCCCAATAAACTGCTTTTTAAGTGCGCAGGCATATCATCAGAGCCCTCATATGTGTGGATAAAGTGTGGGTAAGTTTCTGGAACCAGTTCATTTATAAAGGTTTCGAAGTCTTTTCTAACAGTAGGGTCCGCATTTTCGTTGATCGTGATTCCTGCTGAGGTGTGTTGGATGAATACATGAAGAATACCGCCCTCTATAGATCTGAGATCAGTGAAGTTATCCACAATCTGATCAGTTATCAGATGAAATCCTCTTGGATATTGTTTTAAAGTAATTGTTTTTTGATATACCGCCATTTTAAAATGAATTAATTATTTGCATATTAATTGTTTCTGGTATTGGAGTTTGTGATGCTTAAATATCGTTCTTTATATCTTTGCTGTGAATAATCGCCTAAAACTGATCTACCAAATCCTTTATCTTTAATCCTCTATTCAACTAAACAATCCTTGGTACATCTCATCAAGTTTGGTCACAGGGATGACTTTGATATTGAACTTGTCCAAATCAATTCCTTTAATCGCATATTTGGAGACGATGATTTTTTTAAAGCCGAGTTTGGCAGCTTCAGCTATCCTGTTTTCAATTCTATTGACAGCCCGTATTTCTCCTCCCAATCCCACTTCACCTGCAAAACAAATCTCAGCAGATACTGGGGAATCCTCATAGGATGAGATCAGTGAGGCGCATACTGCCAGGTCTAATGCAGGGTCATCTACCCTAAGTCCTCCAGCTACATTCAAGAAAACATCTTGCTGACCCAACCGCATTCCTCCCCGTTTTTCCAAAACAGCTAAAAGCATATTAAGTCTTTTGGCATCATGACCAGTGCTGCTCCGCTGGGGGGTACCATAGGTAGCTGGACTGACCAGCGACTGGATTTCTATTAGCAGGGGTCTATTGCCTTCCAGCATGGCACCTATGGCCACTCCATTAAGGGTTTCTTCCCGTTGGGTTAACAGTATTTCGGAAGGATTAGCAATGCCTCTAAGGCCTTCTGTGCGCATCTCGTATATACCAAGTTCACTGGTAGATCCAAATCTATTCTTGGTAGTACGCAGAATTCTATACGATAGATGGCGGTCGCCTTCAAATTGGAGTACCGTATCCACCATATGCTCCAGTACTTTTGG
>DATHVH010000153.1:0-3207 GCA_035461405.1 Anditalea sp. | reverse complement strand
CCGTCTTTCAATACCATCAAAATCAATTTTTACCTTTACATCCTTATTTTCAGCTGTTTTGTCATCTTTTTTATTTGTGCTGGATTTATCAGCTTCTGATTCTTCATCGCTCTTTAGGGGAAATGGAGTAGTTTCTTCATTTGATAATACTATGATATATGCACCATGGGTTGGATTGGCTTTCATGGAACTGGTATTGGCCCATCCAGATGCAAGCGCTATATCCGTACTGGCCAGAAAGTATATGTACTTACCACTCTGGTCCCATGCAGGACTAAACGAGTCAGCCATGGGGTCAGTCACTGGGATGGTCTTTCCACTGTCTACAGACCATAAATTTATCTTTCTAAGATAATTAGAACCAGTTTTTGCATATGCCAGCCATTTTGAATCCGGAGACCATGTAAGGCCCATACTGGCTCTTTCTATATTTATTCCTCCAGTATCTATTGTTTGGACAGACCCTTTATTTATATCCACTAATCTTATCCTGACTTTATTATCTACAAAGGCGATATACTTCCCATCAGGTGACCAAGAAGGCTGCCAGGCCATTTTTGATTCTCCAATAGATATTTGCTTCAAGGGTTTGAGCCCATCCTGTGATCCTATCAGCAATTGGTATCCATTTCCTCCCTTATCTGAAAACCAGGCCACCTGATCTCCTTTTGGTGACCAGATCGGTGAGCGGTCTGCTTCCCCTGAGGACCTGCTTAGGTTGCGGGAGCTTCCATCTTCTACGGGAACGGTGAAGATATCACCCCTAGCTTCGAATATGATACGTTTCCCATTGGGAGATAGACTTGCATTCCCTGCTTTTGAACTTACATTTTCGATTCTGGTTTCAGACCACGGAAAATCTCCACGTACATTTATAGTGAGCTGGTTAGAATTTTTTGAGTTGGGTTCGAAGGTGTGCAAATATCCATCCCTTTCATAGACCAGCATTTTATTATTTCCGGATAAATATTTAATATCCGAACCTTCAAAATTTGTCAATTGCTCCATACTCCCATTCTCTGGATTATAAGCCCAAATATTGCTCACCCAGTCTCTGTCTGATAAAAAGTAAATCTTATCATTTGCCCATACTGGGTATATATCGGTAGTCCGTTCATTATCCAATGCTTTTTCTGAAAGGTCATTTTGATCAAAAATTAGAAGAGAAGTATTTTGTCCTCCCCGATAGGCTCTCCATTCTACATCCCATCTGCTGATAGGCTCAATGACTAATTGGTTGTTTGGCCCATATGCAGCCCTTTCTCCACGGGGAGCTTTGATCTGAACAGAAGGACCACCCTCTACCGCAACAGTCCAGAGCCTGCTATAGGGGCTTGGTGCAGTTCCTCTAGAACTAGCATATAATATAGACTTACCATCGGGGGTCCAACCCCTTACCGAAGCACCAGATGGATGCCAGGTAAGCCGAGTAGGGGTTCCTCCCTCTATCGGAAGGATATATACTTCTTCTGTACCTGATCGATCAGAGGAGAAGGCTATATATTTGCCGTCCGGTGAAAAATAAGGATGGCTTTCTGTGGCAGGTGTACTGGTAAGACGGATAGCATCCCCACCATTTATGTCAGAGATCCATATATCACCACCATATATGAATGTAATATGGGTATCACTGATAGAGGGCTGTCGTAGAAGTCTGGTACCCTCAGCAAATACTTCTAAAGAGACCAAAAAATGGATTAAAAATAGGATGATCAATTGAGTGTTCATTTTTTTAATCACTTGGGAAAGTTTAGCGTATGGAATCATCTTTTGCGGATTTATTGGAGTTAATCAGTATAATATTCAAATAAATGTTGAAAATAACTTTCATTTTCTTTCAATAAAGGTTACTAATAATGAGATCACAAAAAAATGGATTTTAGCTTATATCTGTTGACCTGCTGTCATAATGCTAAACAATATAATTCATTATTTATTAATATTTTAGAGAATGACTGACTTCAATTTTTTAGATGGTTTATTTAACCCTAACTTTCGAAATATTCTAGAAATTTATAAAGTATTTTAAAAAATTGAACAACATCTTATGCTTGAACAGGCAACAATAATTGCGCTTATTGTCTATTTTATAAAAGCTTCTACCTGGAAGGGAATGATATTATACAATTCTAAAGAAAAGCTGATTTGGTTGCCTTCTTACATAAGAAAACCCTTCTTTGAATGTCCGGTTTGCATGACTCCCTGGTGGGGGATAATAGTTTATTTGATTGCCCATTATGCGGATATAGAAGAGTTTGAAATATTATCTGTAGCAAGACTAATCTTCACCGTATTTGTATCCGCTGGAATAAACACTGTGATTCTATTGGTGAATAAAATATACGATCAAATGAATAATCTGGAAAACGGAAAAATTTAAAAGTTGGAATTTTTTTTTAAATATTACATTTATAATTGACAGTGGATATTTTTAAGCTCTTAAAGAATAATGACTAAATTGCATTGATCATTCAAATACACCTTGCCAAAGCCTAAACAAACTATACAACCTAATAAATTCAACTTTAGGGAGAGCTTTGCATCCCTCAAATTTGTACCCCGATTTTTTGGGGAAATAAAAAAGGTAAATCCTGTGCTTTTCTATGTTAACCTGCTTTGCAGGATAATAAATGCCATATTACCTGTAGTGATGCTATGGGTGGGAAAGCTTATCATCGATGAAGTGGTACTTCAGTTGGCTGCTGAGGTGGCTGAATTAGATAGGCTATGGCTACTGGTAGGGGTAGAATTTGGGCTGGCGATTATTTCAGATCTACTAAGCAGAGGAATAAGCTTATCTGATGCATTGCTGGGTGATCAATATTCTATCAATACCTCAGTAAAAATTATTAAAAAAACTTCTGAGCTGAATCTAGATCAGTTAGAGGATTCTGAATTTTATGATAAGCTGGAGCGTGCGAGACAGCAAACTACCGGTAGGGTAGGGTTGATGTCCAATATTTTAACCCAAGGTGAGGATATCATAGTCATCCTTTCACTTTTAGCCGGGGTGGTGGCATTTGAACCATGGTTGATTATTCTGCTGGTAGTTTCCATTATTCCTACTATTATCAATGAGATTAAATTTAGCGGAACAAGCTATTCCTTAGCCCGAAGCTGGACACAGGAAAGGCGAGAGCTGGACTATTTAAGGTATGCCGGGGCCAGTGATGTGACCGCTAAGGAAGTTAAGCTTTTTGGGCTTTC
>DATHVH010000152.1:0-4996 GCA_035461405.1 Anditalea sp. | reverse complement strand
CAATGCCTTAGGTGGCATTATTTATATACCTAATAAAGCAATGACTATCTTTTATGGACAGAATTAAAAAGAAATATATATAATTAATCCAAGGTTATTTGGAAGGGGGATGCAGGCAATTCAGCGGAATTATAAAGATTTGCCCATTCTGGATTATCTGCCCAGGCATATCGCAGAATTTTTGGTGATTTAAGAGTTGGGTGCCAAACTTCTACTTTATTTTTACCAACAATCCGAGCTTTTGCCCATATGAATTTTCCATCCGGACCAGCAAGGGCAAATCCATTCAAACTATCCTCTGTTTCCCTATTGAATTTCAAGCCTTCACCTACTTCAGAAAAAGTCAGTGTTATTTTCCCGTTCTTCACTTTACCTTTCTCTATCAGCGGTCCTGAAAATACCTCTCTTTCCTCTCCATATGCCACCTTTAGCGCTTGCAGTGCTAATCTATCACCTACAGATTTTTTATCTAGAGGATGGATATCATTGGCTTCCCCCACATCTATGGTAATCGCCATTCCTGTATTTGGAATATTTAAAGTTTTTCTTTGAACCTCTCTGAATTCAGCCCAGTCACTTTCTTGCGGTACATCTGATACACTCATGAAATTTGGGAGCTGGACATATATAAAAGGCAATTCGGGATTATCCCATAATTTTCTCCATCCATCTATTAGTGTATGTAATTGCTTTTCATACTTGGCGGCTCTACCTGTATTTGATTCGCCTTGATACCAAAGAATTCCTTTTATTTTAACTTCACTCAATGGGGCAATCATAGCATTGTATAAACCCATTGGTTTAAATCTAATTGACGTTTGTGAAGGTGCTGCTGATAATCTGGCTCCTTGCTTATAGTACCATTCTTTACTCAAGTCTATTATTTGGTCATCTAAATGCAGTTGATAGGGTTTTTCTGTCACAAATCCTCCCCTACCCCTTTCACTGACTATTCGGATGGTTATCACATTTTTCCCTTCCTTTAGCAGATCATAGGGAATAGTATATCTCCTGGGTGGGTATCTGTAGCCAGTTGAACCCACCAGTTGACCATTTACATATGTTTGATCACTATCTATTAATGTACCTAATAGTAGCTTAGCATCTTCTTTTGGGAGATCGGATTTATCAATAAAAATTTCCTTTCTAAACCAATACACGCCATTTACAGGTCTGTTATTTTCAGCTGGCAATAAATCCACTTCATCCATTAAAGTCCAATCCCCTATTTCCAGCTGGGTAGAAAACCATGGATTGTTAGTATCCCGTAACCCCAGATCTTTGGAATTCAATTCATCCTGCCATGCTTTAATTTTATTCCTATCCGCCCTCTCAATGGAGTCAATCACTCCTGGAGTCTGAAAAAACACAGCTTCAGCATAATCTTCTTGAAATTGTTTTAAATGCTCCTCACTGAGCCAAGCTTCAATAGGTGATCCTCCGACACTTGCATTAATAATTCCAATAGGAATATCCTTTTCAAAATGAATTCGCTTAGAAAAAAAGTAGGCCACTGCCGCAAAAGACATTATATTTTCTTCATTCAATGCAGCCCATTTCCCACCTTTTAGATCTTTTTTAACGTCTGTAAAACTATAATCATCAGGGACATCAAAATACCGAATAGGTAACGGGGGTATATTCTTAAATTCTTCAGGAAACATAGGTGAAACCCTCTCCATCGTAGTCTCCATATTGGATTGTCCAGAACACAGCCATACATCTCCTATCCAGACATCATTCAGAGTAATGATATTATCTTCACCCTGAATATCCATTTTATAAGGTCCACCTGCCTGACTAGTTTCCATGACTAATTCCCAGCGTCCTCTGTTATTAGCCTTAACAGAAAATTTTTGGTCTTTAAATGAAATTGTAAGACTTTCCCCTGGATCGGCCCATCCCCATATCTTGATATCTGTATCTCTTTGCAGGACCATACCATCTGATATTAGATAAGGCAATTTTACTTCCGCAGATGCATTATCAACTTTGATAAAAAATATCAGTAATAAAATATTACTACAGAAAAATATTAATCTGGAAGTACTCACAGTGAATTACTTATTTTGGGTCTTAATTATTCCTTTATTAATGCTGATTTCAAATAAAATCCATCATTTTTCAAGCATAGTAATGATTTGAATAGATGAACTTCTAAATCTGTATATAAATTAAGAAAATTGCAACCGATTTCATTATTTATTTTTACATTATTATAAGGAAGGTAAATTAACTGGAAGTCTTTTCAAAAATGGTTACTTAAGATAAAAGAAATGAAAAAATAAAAGATTCCCGAATTACTGTTATCATAATTAGATTTTCCAAGCTATAAAAAAGAGAATTAACTCTGAAATAATAGTATATAATGATTTTATCAATCTTAATCCAAAGAATAATTATAATACCAATTTTAGAAAACTCACTATTCTTATGATTCTGAGAATAAGTGGTTTATATTATATAACGGGTTTTACTACTATTACTAAATTATTGTTTTCAGCACTGATATCACGGATTAAAAATTCTTTTTGTACGGATTCTAGTCCTGGTATTCGGAATGGATGCACAATGTATTCATTTCTAGACCCACCGGATTCCACAAATGGCATTCGGTCTATAAATGACTTAAGTATCCCCAATACATTAAAAAGCCTCGCCATGATTCCATCTACTATTCTGTATTCTAATAGGACTGAAGTCGAGTTTTTATCTACAATAGTTATCTCCAGTAAAGTATTAGTCTTAAATTTTCGGATCCTTACTCTAATCTTATCCTGTTCCATAGACTCCAGCGTTACCTCTTGGGACTTTTTGTTGATCAGGGTCTGCAAATCGTTTATCGGCAATTCTATTTTCATAACAATAAGGTTGGAATGGTACAATTAATAAATAAACAATAAAATGTAACTCATGCAATCTGCGTGCTATTGTTGGATTATTGATTTCAGATAATAGATTTATGATTTATTTTATTAGAATTTTGTTTCGCCTTTTGATAAATAATGGAACAGATAAAACCTGAAAAGAATGAATCTTGATGTACGACTTGATAATCATTGTTTAAAAAAAAAGCCTCGGCGTCAGGTAGCGTATAAGTTTCAAGATTACACAGGGGGCCAAGTAAACCGTACATCATTTTGAGCATAATTTTTTTCCAAAGATTTCCTGTCTTTAAAGTAAAGTCTGCTATCATCCAATTTCCGTCTTCAGTGACATTAGATTCTATTTTTCTGATAATTCGGTCTATGTTGGGATAAGTATAATTATCCAATAAGAAGGGTAGAATTATTACATTATAAAATCCTTTTAAGATGACATTTTGAATGGATTGACATTCGAACTTCACCTTATTGTTTCCTATATCTCTCTTCAATGATAATTCCATCATTTTTACAGATTGCTCTACATAAGTGATGTTCAACCCGGAATTATGTTGTCGCGCAATATCTTCCAATATCCAACCTGTGCCCCCTCCCACTATCAAGATATTGGACCCTGATGGGATGGCTTCCAATAAAAATTGATGCGCTCTTCTGATGGAATCACCAAATATGATCCTCGAAAGTGGATCATAATATTTAGCTATCGGATCATAATTAGCCTGCATAGGGGTAGGAATTAGTTGATTAGTGATTGGTTAAGTTTAAATATTATTTTATTTAAAAGGAATGGAAATTAGTTCATCGATTATCCTAATCAGGCATTTCACTTCTTTATTTTTTTTTACCTTTCACTTCTTACTTTTTACATCTTACCTATTTTTAATATGAATGCCCTACTGATATCCCGCAGCCTGCAGATTGAATAACTCAGCATAGAGGCGATCATTGGCCATAAGTTCTTCATGAGTACCTATTTCCAGCACCAAACCATCTTTCAGTACCATGATCCTGTCTGCTATTCTTACTGTACTGAATCTATGTGAAATGATCACTGCAGTTTTCCCTTCTGTTAATTTAATAAATCTATCAAATGCTTCTGTTTCGGCTCTTGCATCCAAAGCAGAAGTCGGTTCATCTAAGATCAGGACTTCAGCATCTTTCATATAGGCACGGGCTATGGCTATTTTCTGCCACTGACCCCCAGAAAGATCTTTCCCCTGTTTGAATCTTTTGCCCAGCGGCTGATCATAACCCAAGGGTAGTTCTGTGATCACCTGGTCCGCCAAACTTTTTTCTGCTGCTCCATCTATTCTGGGTTGATTGAGGATTTCCCTGATTTCACCCATAGCAATGTTTTCTCTGATAGTGAGTTCAAACTTCACAAAATCTTGAAAAATGACCCCAAAGTACTGCTGGTATTCTACCTGATCATACTCCTTTACAGGTATGCCGTCCAAAAGAATTTCCCCTTCTGTGGGTTCATAGAACTGTAGCAAAAGCTTAATCAGGGTAGTCTTCCCAGCTCCGTTTTCCCCTACAAAAGCCAATTTCTCTCCTGCTTTAAGATCAAAATTAATATGACGAACTACCCATTTATCAGACTTTGGATATTTGAATCCAACATCGATGAATTCAAATCCATGCTCAATCTTTTTTGGAAGTGGTAATTTATTGTCGGTAGGACCTTCCACATACTTTAAGTCTAAAAATTCAAAATAATCTTGAAGATATAAGGCGCTCTCTGTAATAGCTGTAAACCGAGTGAAAAAACCCTGAAGTTTAGACCTTAATCTATTGAAGGATCCCGAAAGGAAAGTAAGGTCCCCAAGAGAAAAGATTCCAGCTACTGTTCTGAAAATAATAACTATATAGGCTCCGTAATAGGCGCCGGTTCCTATGACATTAAAAAATGAACCCCATCCCGCACGCTGTTTAGCCAACTTTTTACTCTGCAGATAATATTTGTCGGATAGATTTTTAAAGCGATCAGCTAAGTAATCCGAAAGCCCAAAAAGCTTAACTTCCTTAGCGGTCACATCACTGGCCCCGGCATACCTTAAATAATCCAGCTCTCGCCTTTCCTGTGTCCAGCTTCGGGCTAAGGAATAGCT
>DATHVH010000151.1:0-10743 GCA_035461405.1 Anditalea sp. | reverse complement strand
AAGTAAAAAAATATGGTACCCCTATACTTGGACATTTTACATCATATACTGAAGCCAAAGGAAGCAAAATACTATATACATTCATAAATAAAAATCCCGCTGAAATTATCCAGCGGGATTTTATAATACTTTAGGTTTCACTATTAACCTCTTGTTCTACTTTTTTCAGTCCATATTTTTAACTCCAAATATTGGTATCCACATACTTCGGTCTTCGGTCTCCTGTCTTCGGTCCTTTCTAATTGCAATACTTATCCTTCGCTGCCTGAGCTGGAGTATAGTTCATAGAGACAGCCAGGTTAATGTCTCCGCAGCCTCCTTTTACTTGCTTAGTGCCCAGTTTTAATAGACCTCTATAATAGTATGCCTGGGCAAAATCTTTATCATTTTTGATGGCGGCACTGTATTCCCTCATCGCCTCATCAGTATTGCCCAGCTGGTGAAGTGCTCTTGCTTTTAAGAAATATGCCATAGCTGGAGCCCCTGGCAATTCTACCGCATAGTCTGCATATAACAGCGCAGAAGTATGATTTTTCTGCTTTTGATAAAGATTAGATAAGCTCATCAGAACCTGAACATTTTGATTGTCCAGTTCATATGCTTTTTTAAAGTCACTTTCTGCCTCCTCTAAATTTCCTAATTCTTCATGAGCTCTGCCTCTATTATATAAAGACTTTACGTTTCTGGGATTAGATTCCAAATAACTGTCATACGCTTCTACTGCCGCTTCATAATTCCCTCTGGAAAAATGGGTATCCCCTTGATCTTTGGAAGGTTCTCCACATGCCGATAATAGCGTTACAATGCTTAATACTACTAAAATACTTTTGCTGAAATTCATCTATAAATATTTAAACTGCTACGTTGTTTTCTCTCAATGCCTGGTTTAGGGATGTTTTAAGATCAGTGGAAGCTTTTCGCTGTCCTATGATGAGGGCACAGGGTACGCCATATTCTCCGGCAGCAAATTTCTTATTGATAGTCCCTGGTATCACTACTGAGCGATCTGGTACATATCCCTTATATTCCTTTGGCTCGTCACCTGTCACGTCTATAATTTTGGAGCTCGCTGTGAGGGTTACACCTGCCCCGACCACTGCTTCTTTGCCGATCCTGACCCCTTCCACTATGATGGCACGAGATCCTATAAAGGCCCCATCTTCTATAATTACGGGTGCAGCCTGTACAGGTTCTAAAACCCCGCCGATTCCCACTCCTCCACTTAGGTGTACATTCTTGCCTATCTGTGCGCAAGAACCAACGGTAGCCCAAGTATCCACCATAGTGCCACTGTCTACATATGCCCCAATATTTACATAAGAAGGCATCATTACCACACCGTTTGCCAGATATGCACCATAGCGGGCTACAGCGTGTGGTACTACCCTTACACCTTGTTTGGCATAGTTGGTTTTAAGAGCCATCTTATCATGGAATTCAAAAGGCCCCACTTCTATAGTGGCCATTTTCTGGATTGGGAAATAAAGGATTACCGCTTTTTTGATCCAGTCGTTTACTTTCCAAGAGCCATCTTCCAAAGGTTCCGCTACTCTAAGCGCTCCTCTGTCCAGTTCACTGATAACTGTTTTTATAGCTATAATAACGTCCTTCTCCTTCAATAATTCCCTGTTTTCCCAGGTTTTTTCTATGATATTCTGTAATTCCATAAATTATATTATTAGCTTAGCTAATGTTAGATTGATAAATTGGATGAATAAAATCGTGATCGCATCGGTGCTAAAACCGGTAAATGACCCCAGAGCTTTTGATAAGCTTGGACTTTCATTGCGTGAAACAAATAAATACCACCTAAACATCATAGGTTTTTTTGCAAAAAATGCAATAAACTTAAAGAATGTTGTATTTACGACAATTTACAATGCCTATCGCCTGCATCCCAAAAGGCTTTTGGTGACCCAAAATTTCGCTAGGGCACTGAAGGAATACCGGCCTGAACTGGTCGTAGTGACCACATATGAACTGCTTCCCGCTGCAATATGGGGAAAAAAACGTTATAAATATAAGCTCATCTACGATGTTCAGGAAAACTATTCGTTTAATATCAGAGACCATCGTACCTTACCCTTTGGTTTAAGACACCTAATGGTGAAACTTGTGCAGATCATAGAAAAAAAAGCTGCACCTTACATTGATCACTTTTTGCTAGCTGAAGAAAGTTACCAATACGAGCTTCCTTTTTTACATAAATATACTGTACTCCAAAACAAATATCAAGGTATAATTACACCGGTAAAACCTTTTCGATTAGATCAGAAAAAAAGGTTTGAATTTATCATTTCCGGCACCATTACCTCCGCTTATGGTATAGCGGAAGCTATGAATTGGTTTGGGTGGATTTCATTAAAATATCCAGGATCCCAACTCTTAATTATAGGCCATATAACTCTAAATTCCTACAGGAAAAAATTAGAAAATATAGCTAAGAAAATTGAAGGAATCACCCTGCGCTTATCTGCTTTTCCTATACCCTCACCGGAAATTACACACGCTTTAGAAAAGGCGGATATAGTCCTTTTACCCTATCTTCAAAAAGCTTCTATAAAGTATAAAATACCTACCAAACTTTTTGAATCCCTTGCTATGGGTAAACCTATTTTACATAGTGAAAATAAAAACTGGACAGATTTGGTTTTGCGTTACCCCGGAGGCAAAGCCATCAATTTCACTGATGCAAATACTGCAATTACTGACTTTGGAATATTCCTTTCCATGACCTTTTATCAATCTCCTCCTTCCTCAGACCTTACTTGGTCCCATGATGAATCCCGCTGGGTAAGCCTGGTGGATAAGCTCCTCCATTAATCCCCAATCACTAAAAGTTATCCACCGCATACCCATTTTGGAAACTCATTCTCCAAATACGGAAACTCTATACCTTATTAATTTTACCGCTAATATATCCTTGTATCCCAACCAATATTTTTTTATAGTGTTATAATACAGATGTTTACATAATAATTTAGCTTTAACTAAAATTTATTTTAGGTGCTCACGAAACCCAATTCACATATCAAATCGGGTTATCCACATCCGGATTAGGTTATGGTGAAATATTTTTTTAGTATCGTCTAAATTACTATATTTGTGAATTCAACAGTATATTGCTCCTATGATCAAATTGACCTCAGCTGAAGAGAATTATCTTAAAGCCGTTTACCATCTTTCCCAAGAGGGAAAGACCACTGTCTCTACCAATGACATATCAAGCGAGATGAAAACAAAGCCTGCTTCTGTCAGTGACATGCTCAGGAAGCTAGCCGAAAAAGAAGTAATAGATTACAGAAAATACTATGGAGTTAATGTAACAGAAAACGGTAAAAAGTACGCACTACAGGTTATCCGTAAGCATCGTTTATGGGAAGTATTTCTTGTAGAAAAACTACGCTTTGCATGGGACGAAGTTCATGAAGTGGCGGAGGAATTAGAGCATATTAAAAGCCCTATTTTGATCCAGCGATTAGATGAGTATTTGGGCCATCCCAAGTTCGACCCACACGGTGATCCCATCCCTGATGAATACGGAGATGTAAAGGCCAGACCTAGGCTTCCGCTTAATGAACTTGCCATCAATGACGGTGGTCAGATCGTGGCAGTGAAAGACAGCAGTGCAGCCTTTCTTCGTTACTTAGATAAGGTCGGTGCTTACATCGGTGCCAGGATCAAAGTATTGGACAAGGTAGAGTTTGATGGCTCTTTAGAAATATTGGTAGACAATAAAAAAACACTCTTCATGTCAAAAGATGTGGCAGCTAATATCCTGGTCCTTCAGCAATGATCCATAGCATCAGATATATTTCCTTGATGGCTATCATACTTTTGGTTTCATGTAAACCCGCTGAGGATAGAGTAAATCAAAAATACCATATCGTTACCACGACCAATATTTTGGCTGATGCGGTAAAGACATTAGTAAGGGACAGCGCGGATGTAGAGTCGCTTATGGCCATAGGCGTTGACCCGCATTTATACAAAACTTCCCAGCGTGACCTGGATAAATTGTTTGAATCGGACCTGGTCATTTACCAAGGTCTTTTCCTGGAAGGAAAGATGAATGAAGTTTTGAAGAAGTTTGCTCGGACGAATCCGGTGATGTCTGTGGAAAGTTTCCTATCGCCCTCCCTCCTGCTGAAAGATGAAGAATTTGAAAACAGTGTTGATCCGCATATCTGGTTTGACCCTAGCATTTGGAAGGAAGTGATGCGAGGACTGGCTACTGAGCTCATCAAAATTAATCCACACTGGGAGGATTATCTTGAGGATAATCTAAAGGAATATGAGGAGCAAATGGATGCACTTGATGAAGAGCTGAAAAGGATGATAGAGGACTTGCCTGAAGATAGAAGAATATTAGTAACTGCCCATGATGCCTTTGCGTATTTTGGTCAGGCATATGGCCTAGAGGTAAAAGGTCTGCAGGGTCTATCTACGCTTAGTGAACCAGGTTTGAATGATGTTACGCGTCTGGTACAATTTATCACTCGAAATAGGATCAAAGCGATTTTCTCCGAGCAAAGTATTTCCCCACGGGGGGTAAAGGCACTGGTAGAAGGATGTAAAAGAAATGGTCATGACGTGGTACTCGCAGGCCCGCTTTATACAGATAGCCTGGGTGAGCCTGATGGGCCGGCAGGAACTTATTTGGATATGCTGAAATATAACGTGGAATTAATAGTTGAAAATCTGAGATAGCATGATAGCACAAGTAGAGAAACCAGTATTGGAAATTCATGACCTCACAGTGAGCTATGGCAAAAACCCCATCCTCTGGAATATAGATTTCAGCTTGCCACATGGTATACTGGCTGGAATAATAGGACCAAACGGTGCAGGCAAATCTTCCTTGATCAAAGCCATCATGGGGCTGCTGGAAGTAAACAGCGGATATATCAGAGTTTTTGATAGCGAAATGGATACCGTAAGAAAGAAAATCAGTTACGTGCCCCAACGGGAATCCGTAGATTGGGATTTTCCAGCCTCTGCATTGGATATTGTGATGATGGGTACCTACCATAAGCTTGGCCTATTTAATAGACCTGGGAAAAAGGAAAAGGCACTTGCAATAAAATGTTTGGAGAAGGTAGATATGGCCAATTTTCAGGAGAGACAGATCAGTGAACTTTCGGGCGGACAGCAGCAGCGGGTTTTTATTGCCAGAGCTTTGGCTCAAGAGGCAGATATATATTTTATGGACGAGCCTTTTGCGGGGGTGGACATCAGTACAGAGAATACGATTGTGGAATTGCTGAAGGAAATGACCAAAGCCGGCAAGACGGTAATTGTCGTTCACCATGACATCCATTCTGCATCCAGATACTTTGACTGGATCATTATGTTAAATATGCACTTAATCGCATCTGGACCTACAGACCAGGTGTTGACAGAGCAGTTGCTTCAGAAAACATTTGGTGGGAAGCTGTCCTTACTCTCTGATGTGAGTGATCTGATCAAACAAAAGGGTTTTGACCCACTGAAAAATTAATATGGAAGAATTCATTTACTTTTTCTCTTTTCGGGATCCCAATATTGCCATGGTGGTAGCCGGTATAAGCCTGCTATCCATCAGTGCTGCGATGGTGGGTACCTTTACTTTTTTGGACAAAAAAGCGCTGGTAGGTGATGCCATCTCCCATGCGGTATTACCGGGCGTTTGTCTGGCATTTATGTTTGCCGGCAATAAGAATCCATACTGGATAGTATTGGGTGCTTTTGCTACCGGTGCGATATCTACCTATTGCATATCCTGGATCAGTTCCAGCACCAAACTAAAGGAAGATACCGTTATTGCCGCAGTATTATCTATTTTCTTCGGAGTGGGAATTCTCCTGCTTACACAATTACAACAGACTGGTAATGCAGCTCTTTCAGGACTGGATCATTTCCTTTTTGGCAATGCTATCGCCATAGTCAGGGAAGATTTATTAGTGTATGGCTTTTTGGCCTGTATGGTGATACTTTGTCTGATGGTCTTTTATAAAGAATTTAAACTGATCATCTTTAATCCAAATTTTGCCCAAAGTGTAGGCCTTCCGGTGAAAAGGCTGAAGTTTGTTTTTAACACTTTGTTAGTGCTGGCTGTAGTTACAGGCATCCAGGCAATAGGAGTGGTATTAATGGCAGCATTATTAATAACACCAGCGGCAGCAGCCCGTTTTTGGACCAATAAGCTTCATATCATGCTGATGCTGGCAGTACTGTTTGCACTCATCTCTGGAGTTACAGGTGCTTACATTTCATATGCAATACCTCAGATGCCCACTGGCCCATGGGTAGTTATGGTGATATCATTTTTGGCTTTCTTTTCGTTTTTCTTTGCCAAAAAGAAAGGTATGGCCTCCAGATGGTTTTCTCAGAGAAAATACCAAAGGAAAATACATCGTGATCATATTCTCAAAACCTTGTTTCAGCAGTGGGAAAGAAAACAGACAGGCATGACATATGGAGAATTGATCAACCAGTTTCAGGGGAAGGCGAGCACTACCAAAAAATATATCAATTCGCTTATTAAAAGAGGATACCTATTAAGCAGTGAAAATCAAATCAACCTTACTGCTGTAGGATTTACGGAAGCCAGGCGTATAGTCAGACTGCACAGATTATGGGAACTGTATCTTTCTAAATATCTTAACCTGGCCCCTGATCACGTTCATGCCATGGCAGAAAAAATGGAACATATCATCACCCCGGAACTGGAAGCTCAGCTTGATGCTTCTTTGGATTATCCTAAAGCAGATCCACATCATTCCACCATACCAAGAGACAGCGATGACATTTGACCAAAACGCATTTTTAATCATTCTGACAGGAACAATTATATCCATATCCTGTGGTCTGTTAGGATCGTTTCTGATTCTTAGAAAGATGGCTATGATAGGCGATGCTATTTCACATGCGGTACTCCCAGGCATCGTCCTAGCTTTTTTCTTCTCTCAGCAGCGTGAAGGCATAGCGGTGATCATTGGCGCAGGGCTCCTAGGGGTATTGGCGACACTAATGATAGATTACCTTAGTAATAAGGTTAGATTGCAAAGCGACGCCTCTATTGGCGTGACATTTACCTGGCTTTTTGCTATAGGCATTATCCTGATTACTCTTTTTGCGGGAAGGATAGATCTGGACCAAGACTGTGTGCTATACGGAGAAATTGCCTATATCCCAATAGATCTTTGGATCCTAACCAATGGCACCATAATGGGACCTCGTGTACTATACGTGGCCCTGATCAATGTTATCGCTGTGATTTTCTATATAATCTATTTCTATAAAGAACTAAAACTGACTTCTTTCGATGCCGAATTTGCAAGTTCCATAGGAATATCAACTGGACTGATTAACTTGAGCCTTATGGGAATGGTATCATATACTACGGTAAGCTCTTTTGAAGCAGTTGGTGCAATCCTTGTATTAGCCTTATTGGTAGTTCCTCCGGCTACTGCCTACTTGCTTACTACCAATCTGAAAAATATGCTGATACTAACCTTAATCATAGGGTTTCTTACCTCTCTGTTCGGATATTACCTTGCTTATTATATTGATGGATCGATTGCCGGGGCTATGGCAAGTGTTGCCGGTATATTTATGTTGATTGCCATAATTTATTCTAATTTTGCAAAAAGTCCATTAACCTTTTCCAAAGCATGAGATTAATATTATCACTCTTGTTTTTACTGATCTCAATGGAAGTATCAGCTCAGGATATCCCAAGGCTAAATTCATTGCTGGACAAGTGGGAAAAAGATAACAGATATATGGGTGAAGTGCTTATTGCAGAGAGAGGTAATACGGTAGTTCATAGATATTTTGGTCATAGAAATATAGAAAAAAATATCCTTCATGATTCCTCCTCGATTTTTCCCATAAGCTCTATTTCAAAAACTTTTACAGCAATATTGGTATTAAGAGCTGTAGAGGCTAAAAGATTAAACCTGGATTTGACAGTAGACCTATTTTTACCTGATCTACCTAATAGTAATAAGATGACTATAAGGCATCTTTTAAATCACAGGACAGGCTTAAAAAGTAATATGGAAGATGAAGTTGTACGGCGTCTCGTACCGGTGGGCGGACCTTTGAAGACTTTGATCAAACCGCTTTATAACATGGAACCTAATTTTTCTCCCGGCGAAAAGTTTGAATATTCCATTTCTAATTACCTCATTCTTAGTCATATTTTAGAAATTACCTATGGCAAAAATTATCAAACCATATTAGATGAGCAGATCGTAAAGCCAATGGGATTGGAAAATACTTTCTTGACCACCATGGATACAGATAAATTGGTTGCGAAATCCAGTGGACATTACCGCTATCAAAAAGCAATGATGCTGACGTCATCAGTACATCCACTTTTCTACTCTGGGGCTAGAGGAATAAACAGCACAGCTAAAGATATCCATAAATTTTCCAATGCCCTGTTCATGGATGGATTTTTGTCCCCACCTCTTTGGGAACAGATGATGGCTACTACCGAAGAAGAAACTTATGGTATGGGAATCTTTAAGGCTAAGGTACTGGATAAAGAGGCCATTGGCCATAACGGGTCTGTCGATGGGTTTCATGCATCCTGGTTTTACTTTCCCGAGGCAGATCTTACTATGATATTGCTTATGAATAGGGAAACATTCAGTTTTGACAGGATGATTCGGGAACTGGTAGCCGCCTACTTTGAACTGCCCATCCCTCCGGATTCCTATATGGTAGATAATAATATAGTCGATAAAATATCCGGTTCATATGTTTTAAGTCCTCGTCTTAAAATTTCAATTTATGAAGATGAGGATCTATTATTATTCCGGGCCACCAACCAAGAGGAGAATTTATTGATTCCTACAGGAGAGATGGAGTTTATGGTAAGTGGAATGGATGCGAAAATTATATTTAGTACAGAGAATGGAGAGGTGACCCATCTCATATTAGAGCAAGATGATCTTACGCAAAGAGGCATTAAAGAAGCACCTATTGAAATTGATTAATTTAAACATCCATTTATAGTAAAAAATGAAAAAATATTATCTTCTTTTTATTTCAACCTTTTTATTACCTGTTCTGCTATCTGCACAAAGTGTGGACAAAGTGAATTCCCTTCTGGATCGATGGAATGAAGATCATGAATTTATGGGTGAGATTTTGATCTTAAAAAACAAGGAACCCCTACTCCACCGTCATCTGGGATATAAAAATATGGATAAAGAAATGCTCCATGATGATGAATCCACTTTTGCCGTAGGAGAGATTACCCAAACTTTTACAGCTGCTTTGGTTTTAATGGCCGTAGATGAAAACAAGCTGCAATTGGAAAATACCATAGAAACTTATTTTCCTAAGCTTCCTAATAGCAACAGAATCACTATCAGACATTTATTGGAACACCGATCAGGCCTGGCTGACTATACAGAATATCTTCCGGCATACCAGAACCCCTCCATTGCTACCAATATGGATAAGTTGATAAATCCTATGGAAGTGTCTGAATTAAAATTCCAGCCCGGACAGAGACATCAGCTAGTAAATACCAACTACCTTATGCTATCTTATATCTTAGAGAAGGCATATGGTATGGATTTTCAAGCTTTGCTTGAAGATAAAATAACTGGTCCTAAACAGTTGAATAACACTTTTTTAACAGCGGTCAGCACAACTAAACTTCGTTCAAAATCATCGGGCCATCACCTTATAGGTAATGACCTGAGTCCACAACCAGCTACTCATCCTTTGTTTACAGCTGGTTCAGGTGGTATAAGTAGCACAGCCTCAGACTTGGGAAGGTTTTCTCAAGCACTTTTTAATGAAGACTTATTGCCAAGGCAGTCTTTAGAAATGATGAAGCCCAAAGCCGCCAACGAAGATTACGGTATGGGTTTATCTGAATCAACGGTAGCAGGAAAAAGGGCTTTTGGTCATGAGGGAAGCAGTAATGGATTTCAATCAAGTTTTTTATATTTCCCTGAGGAAATGGTAACGATGATTGTTTTAATGAACAGAGCTTCAGCTAATTTTGAAGGAATGATAGAAGAATTAGGCATTTCTTATTTCGGAGCCGCTCCTCTTCCTGATGTAGAAGAATTTCCGGAAGCTTCTCCTGCTGATTTACCGACAGCAGCTCCAGCCACCACCAAACCAGCAGCCGCAGCAGTCATTACCGGAACTTATGCTTTTAATCCAAAGTTAAAGATTACCGTATTTAGAGAAGGTGGAGAATTGAAAGCTCAAACCGCCAACCAGCCTGCAACCACATTGGTAAAAGAAGGTCCTTATGTATATAAGATTAGAGGTACGGAAGGAAAGATTAGATTTGTGCTAGAAGATGATGTGGTTACACACTTATTATTTGAGCAGACCGGGTTTCAACAGAAAGCCGTTAAAGAATAGATTAGAATATGAAATTCCTTACAGAGTGAGGTATGATGATAGTGTCACACAGAGGGATGCCACCGATAGTTATCGGGATTATTGGGGTCATATGCGAGATGCTATCTAACCATTAAAAACAAAATATTTACAGATGAAAAAGTTAATGTTGGTTTTGGTATTGGCAATGATAGGCTTCAGTGCCCATGCCCAGAAGGCAGATAAAATCAATTGGCTTACCTTTGAGGAAGCCGCGGCTATGACGGAAAAAGATCCCAAGATGATCATCGTGGATGTTTATACTGACTGGTGCGGCTGGTGCAAGAAGATGGATAAGGGAACTTTTACCGATCCTACAGTGGTGGAGTATATCAATAA
>DATHVH010000150.1:0-16043 GCA_035461405.1 Anditalea sp. | reverse complement strand
ACTTTCCAAGAGATAGCTTATGAGGTGATAGGTGCTATATTATCCGACGACTTGACTGCCGATCAGATAAAAAACTTGGTAGATCACACGCTACAATTTGATGCTCCACTGGTAGAGGTGGAGCCTGGAATCTTTGCTTTGGAGTTATTCCATGGCCCTACTTTGGCGTTTAAAGATTTTGGTGCCAGATTTTGTTCAAAGTTGATGAGCTTTTTGCTGCAGGGCAAAAATGTAAAAGTCTTAGTAGCTACTTCTGGAGATACAGGAAGTGCTGTAGCCAATGGTTTTTATAATGTGGAAGGGGTTGAAGTAGTCATTCTTTATCCTGCAGGTAAAGTGAGTAATCTTCAAGAAAAACAGTTCACTACTTTGGGTGGCAACATCACCGCTATAGAAGTGGAAGGTAATTTTGATGATTGTCAGCGTTTGGTTAAAGAGGCATTTGGAGACAGTGAATTAAATGAGAGGATATTGCTGACATCTGCCAACTCTATCAACATAGCCAGATGGATTCCACAATGCCTGTATTACTTCTATGCCTATTCTAGACTCCCATCTGATAAGGGGGAGGTGGTTTTTTCTGTACCCAGTGGAAATTTCGGTAATCTGGCTGCAGGAATTTTAGCTGAGCGGATGGGATTGCCTGTTTCATCCTTTGTAGCTGCTACCAATATAAATAAAGTGGTCCCTGATTATCTTGGAGGGTTTCCTTTTACTGCCATGCCTTCTAAACAAACCATAAGCAACAGCATGGATGTAGGCAATCCAAGTAATTTTCCCCGCTTATTAGCCCTATATGGGAAGGACGAGGAACTACTTAGGTCCAAGGTAAAAGGTTGTTTTTACGATGACGCTACTACCAAAAATGTAATGATGGCTGTAAAAGAAAAATTTGGCTATGTACTGGACCCTCATGGTGCCGTTGCCTATTTAGGTTTGAAAGATTTTTTGAAAGGTAGAACAGGTTTTACAGGTGTATTCCTTGAAACTGCCCACCCGGGCAAATTTAGGGAAACTGTGGAGGATAGCTTAGGAGAAAAAATTACTTTACCGGATAGGCTGTCTGCATTTTTACAAGGTGAAAAGAATGTGATCAATATGGATAATAATTATTTGGACTTCAGAAAGTTATTAATTGAGAAAATGTAATAAACTAAGTTAATACACATGGGTATATGTTTTATTTTTTAAATTAAATTTATAGTAACATTATTTTAATTATAGTTTAAAGCCATATATTTAAACTATTAATTAAATTAATATACAAATGAAGAAAGTTTTACTGAGTATTTTAACAGCATTGTCAAGCTTACCCATGCTTGCCCAGGAGACAGAAAAGCCTTTGGTATACGATTATGAAACTACCAAACATGAAATAGCAATAGACATAGTTCCTCTTCTCGGCGGAGAACTCCCCCTGTCATTTTTCTACCGAAAAAATTACCTTTCTCCTGCAGGAAAAATGAGAGGGTTTAGATTAAATCTGGCCGCTACGAATCAATTCAATCCGGTAGAGAGGACTATAGAAAATTCTATCTTTACCAAAGAGGCAATATTGAACTATTTTATGTCCGTAGGAAAAGAGTGGCAAAAGCCGGTGTTACATAATTTTATAGGTTACACAGGAGCAGATTTTGGAGTTGGGCTATTTAGCCAGCGCTTTTATGGTGTAGAAGGGCCCCCTCCAGGTCCGGGAGAAACTGAATCTTTAAGATTCCAGAGTTTAAATTACAGTTTTACTTATTTTTGGGGTGTTAAGTATCATATCCTGCCCAGATTATCAGTCTTTGCTGAAATGGGGATTGCTGCAAATTACTTGGATAATAGAACGTTTGAAAAAAAGAATTTTTTCGACGCAAGTAGCGAACGAATAGATTCCTTTAATAATTTCAGTTTAAACTTGCTGCCACTTCGCTCGCTGAGGGTCGCCTATCATTTTTAGATGCTAAGTCGTTATAGAGCACATCCATACCAAAATGTAAAATATAGGTTAATAAAAGTCGTTAGAATAAATTATATATTTAAAAAGAATATATGATCAAATAAATTTTGTATTTGCCTGATAAATAAACATATTTGGGTCTTTGAAACAAAAATTTGATATGAGAAGATTAGCATTCGTGATTGTAGCATTAGGTCTTTTGACCTTAGGATCCTGCGCATCCAGCAGACCTTGTCCTGCATATGCGCAGGGTGAAGTAGCCAAAGAAATTAAAGGATAAAAAAAATATGCTGACTTAATAGTCAGCATATTTTTTTATATCATCGAGTGAAATCGTGGGTCCTCCAAGGATCACCAGTCGTTCCACTACGTTTCTGAGTTCCCGGATGTTTCCAGTCCAAGGAAATTCCTGCAGTTTTTGAATAGCCTTTGAATCAATAACCTTTTTGGCTGTACCATGCTCCTGAGCAATATCATCAAGGAATTTATCTACCAATAACGGAATATCTTCTTTCCTTTCTTTAAGAGAGGGCACTTGGATTAAAATTACACTTAGCCTGTGGTAAAGATCCTCCCGGAAATTTCCGTCTTCTATTTCTTTTCTTAAATCCTTATTAGTGGCGGCTAGCACACGGACATCTACCTTGATATCTTTATCGCCACCTACTCTGGTAATCTTATGTTCCTGAAGAGCCCTGAGCACTTTTGCCTGCGCAGATAGGCTCATATCTCCTACTTCATCCAAAAATAAGGTGCCTTCATTAGCTTGCTCAAATTTTCCCTGTCTTTGCTTATTAGCAGAAGTAAAGGATCCTTTTTCATGACCAAACAATTCGCTTTCTATCAGCTCCGAAGGAATAGCAGCGCAGTTAACAGCTATAAATGGGGCTGATGCCCTGTTGCTTTTTTGATGAACCCAATGGGCAACCAATTCCTTACCTGTACCATTTGGCCCGGTGATCAGTACTCTTGCCTCAGTAGGAGCTACTTTTTCTATAGTTTCTTTTACGAATTTGATGGCAGAGGATGAACCAACCATATCTAGCTTTTTAGAAAGCTTTTTCTTTAGCACTTTAGTCTCCGTGACTAAGTTCTTTTTTTCCAGAGCATTCCTTACAGTTAAGAGTAACCTGTTTAGATCAGGTGGCTTTGGTATAAAATCAAAGGCTCCCATCTTGGTGGCTTCCACTGCAGACTCTATTGAGCCGTGTGCTGAAATCATAATAAACTGAGGTTGTTTCTCTAAAAGGCGTGCCTTTTCAAGTACTTCCAGCCCATCCATTTTAGGCATTTTTATATCACAAAGTATAAGATCGAAATCTTGGTTTTCGATCATTTTCAGACCCTCTTCTCCGTCTCCAGCTTCAAAAATTTCGTACTTTTCGTATTCTAGGATTTCTTTTAACGTGGCGCGGATGACCCTTTCGTCATCTACAATAAGAATTTTAGGCATATTTTATTTTAGTTTATTAATATAAAGAGTGCAAGCCTATAAGCCGGGTTCTGTTACCGAACTGCTAGGCAGCACGGCTATTTGTCATTTATCTAGGCCTGCCCTCACGAGCAGGCTCCATCGATCTACCCACCTCGAGGTCCCGCATATGCGAGAGCAGGACGAGCAATCCTTCACTCAAGGCCTATTTGATCTTTCAACCCATAAGGTTTGCCATGCAACAGCAGTCACCTGCTGCCCGGTGGGCTCTTACCCCACCTTTTCACCCTTACCATGATATTGCTACCTAGGCGGTTTATTTTCTGTGGCACTGTCTGTAATCCTATAATTTATCATAAGATCCCTTCCCGTTAGGAAGTATGGTGCTCTATGTTGCCCGGACTTTCCTCCTTTCCGCTAATGCGAAACGGCGACAAATCGGCTTGCACACTGCAAAGTAACCTAATTATTATCAATTTGCACTTTTGTGGCTTTAAAAAAGACCTATAAATCGCAGTCCCTTATTCAAATATCATTCCATTTAGATTTTTAAATTTTGATATTAATAGTTGATTTTGATTTCAAATAAGAGAATGTCATCGGGGTATTATTCATTCAAGGTGTATCAGAAAGAAATTTGTATGTAATTGAATATTCAATAAATTTTTTCAATTAAAAATCCCACATGCTTATTTGGATCAAGTCCAAATAGCAGATACATTTGTGACGTTAATTAAATTAAATCTAAATAAGGATTGCTGCATATATCATGAAAGCAAAATCACTGTTGATCATCACCGCCTTTTTTTTGGTAAATTTATTTTCTCCACACCTTTCTGCAATAGCAAATGATTCTGATAAAGAATTAGTAATCATGGGTAAAGTTAAATCCATTGATGGAGATCCTGTGCCTTATGCCAACATTACTATATTAGGTACCGTCAAAGGTACTTATACTAATATGGATGGTTCATTTGAAATTTTTGATCTGGAAGATGGCATATATACTGTAAAAGTTTCAGCAGTTGGTTTCAAAACCATAACACGTGATGTGTCCATTCAAAACGGACAAATTGAAGAACTGAATTTGATCTTTGCTGAGATAGGAGTAGAAATGCCTCAAATTTCTGTAATATCAAGTAAAGATAGGGTCTTTAGCCGGGTGCCAGGAGCTGTTACTTATATAGATCAGAAAGAAATCAAAGCACTGAATCCTATCAGTGGAAATGAAGTGCTTAGAAGATCTCCAGGAGTCCATGTAGTGGACGAAGAGGGGATTGGCATGAGAGCCAATATAGGTATCAGAGGTCTTGATCCAGATAGGAGTAGATCAGTTTTAGTGCTAGAAGATGGGGTTCCTGTAGCACTATCTCCTTATGGCGAGCCTGAATTATATTATACACCTGCTATTGATAGAATGAGCGGTGTAGAAATTCTTAAAGGTTCAGGACAGGTCTTATATGGTCCTCAGACTATCGGGGGAGTGGTCAATTATATCACTGCTAATCCACCTCAAGAAGAGGAAGGTGCTGTGAGAATCCAGGGAGGTCAGGGAGGTCTTTTTACAGGAATGATCAATTATGGCAATACCATTGGAAATACAGGTTTTCAGGCCAATCTTCTTAAGAAAAGAGCGGATAATGTAGGGCCTACTGAATTTGACATAACTGATTTCAATACTAAATTTTTATTCAACATAAACGAAAAATCTAACCTTGGGGTAAAGTTGGGTGTTTATAACGAAGTGTCAAATTCCACCTACATAGGAATCACCCAAACCATGTTTGATGCTGGAGGCCAGGATTATGTGAGAATGGCACCTGATGATCAGTTGGATGTGAGAAGATATAGCTTAAGCTTTAGCCATAAATATAATTTCTCTGATAATATAAGGCTCAGAACTATAGCGTATGGCTATACTACCACTAGGAATTGGAATAGGCAGGATTTCTCTATGGGTGGAGGAGAAGGATATAACCCTCCTGCAAACTGGACTGGTGTAGTGTGGGGTGATACCGATGTAGCTGGTGGCGCAGTGTATATGCGAAATTCTACAGGTAATAGAAACAGGCAATTTGAAGTAGCAGGTATAGAGCCACGTCTTGAAATAGACCATAGACTTTTTGCTAAAAAGAATGAATTGATAGTAGGAACAAGATTTCTATACGAACGCGCTTTTGAACAAAGGGTGAACGGGTCCAAAGCTGGAGTGAGAAGTGGGAGTTTAGTAGAAGATGAAATAAGAACAGGAAACGCTATAAGTGCTTATGCCCAAAATAAATTGCATCTATCTGAAAAATTCGAAGTAAGTGGAGGAGTAAGATTGGAACATTTTGATTACATAAGAGATATTAACAGAAGAAGTTTCCCAGGTATTGGTGTAAGAGATACAGTATTGGTCGCAGGTAATATTGTTACTGCCGTCATTCCTGGTATGGGGTTCAACTACAGACCTACTCAAAAGATGAATTTTTATGGTGGTGTACACAAGGGTTTTGCTCCTCCTAGGGTAAAAGATGCCATTTCAAGTTTAGGAGAAGTCTATGAATTGGATGCAGAAGAAAGCTGGAATTACGAGTTTGGATTCCGTGCAGATCTCCAAAGATATTTATTCCTTGAAATGACTGCTTTCCATATGGATTTCCAGAATCAGATAATACCGGTAGCTGAATCTGCCGGGGGAGTAGGGTTTGGTGTGGTAAATGCAGGCGCGACAAGACATACCGGCTTAGAGACAGGTTTGATATTTGATATCAGTAAGTTGGCAGGGCTAAGCAGAACAAGTTTGATCTATGATATAAATGCTACTTATGTGAATGCTGTATTCTCTGAAGACAGGTTTATAAATGAAATGAATATTTCTGGGAACAGAACCCCTTATGCTCCGGAATGGTTGATCAATTCTGCCATCACTTTAGAAACCGAATCAGGATGGGGAGCCAGATTGGTAGGGAATTATGTTAGCAACCAGTTTACAGATGAAGTAAACTCAATTGCGCCATCTGCTGACGGCAGGAGCGGAGAGATGCCTGCTTATTTTGTAATGGATGCGGTGCTAAATTACACAGTAGCTAGCTGGAACACCAACTTTAACCTTACAGTAAAGAATATTACAGATGAACGGTATATTTCTAATAGAAGACCACAAGGGATAAGAGTTGGTCTACCTCGATTCATCACTGCTGGTGTAGAGTTCAGGTTTTGATAAAATATAACAATTCAGCTGACACATAGTTAATTACATGGAAAGCCGCTAATGCTTTTCTTCATAGTGCTAGGATGGACCGTTTCTTTTGGAGCGGTCCATCTTCTTTTAATACTGATGAAGCACACTTACACAATTTTATCAAATCCAGTTCTTTTCATTACCTTTGTAGTGAAGTAAAAAGTAAAAATTATGATTTTAGTGGGGAATGCGGTCATCAGTGATGATATAAAAGAAAAGTTCTTTGTATGTGATTTGGAAAAATGCAAAGGTGCTTGCTGTGTGGAGGGGGATGCCGGAGCTCCATTAGATGATCAGGAAACATCAAAGCTCGATGAAATTTATCCCGATATCAAAGATTACCTTACCCTAGAAGGCAGAAGAGTAATAGAAGAACAGGGTGCTTGGGTATTTGACAGGGATGGAGATAAGGTCACACCTACTTTAGGAGACAATCAAGAGTGTGCCTATGCCTTATATGATGAAAGAGGCATATTAAAATGCGGTATAGAGCAAGCTTATCTAGATGGAAAGACGGATTTTAAAAAACCTATGAGCTGCCATCTCTATCCTATCAGAGTAACTAAATATGATGAATACGAGGCCTTAAACTATGATAGATGGCATATATGTGATCCAGCTTGTAGCCTTGGGAGCTCACTAGGAGTAGAAATATATAAATTTTTAAAAGACCCTTTGATCAGAAAATATGGTGAAGCCTGGTATGAGGATTTGATCCAAGAGATAGAGGGGACGGAAGACGGGAGACCGAAGACCGAATGAAAAAAGAGTAAAAGTGAAAAGTGAGAGGTAAGAAGACCGAATCACGGCGCGTGACGTACTTAGTCCTTCAAATTTCGTACTCTCTTTGATTGCCATAACGTCATCCTTATAAAAAAAGCCGGTCAATATCGACCGGCTTTTTCATTATTTTTTGATTTTCGAAAAGTCAAAATCTTCTAAAAACTTGGTAGTAAAATTACCAGCCTTGAAGTTTTCATCTTCCAATAAGGCAATATGGAAAGGAATGGTAGTTTTGATACCATCAATCACAAATTCCTCCAAAGCACGTTTCATCCTTACAATTACTTCTTCTCTGGATTGGCCGCTAATAATAAGCTTAGCTATCATAGAATCATAGTTAGGTGGTATCACATATCCAGCATATACGTGGCTGTCTATACGTACCCCTTTACCGCCAGGAAGGTGAAGATTTACAATCTTACCAGGACTAGGTCGGAATCCGTTTGAGGGATCTTCGGCATTAATCCTACACTCCATGGCAAATAACTTTGGGTAATAGTTCTTACCGCTAATCTTCTCACCGGCAGCCACTTTTATTTGTTCCTTGATAAGGTCAAAATCAGTTACCTCTTCCGTAATGGGATGTTCTACCTGAATTCTGGTATTCATCTCCATGAAGTAGAAGTTTCTGTGTTTATCCACCAAAAATTCGATAGTTCCGGCACCTTCGTACCCTATGGCTTCAGCACCCTTTATAGCTGCTTTACCCATAGCCTCTCTAAGCTCATCCGTAATGAATGGAGAAGGAGTTTCTTCTACTAGCTTCTGATGTCTTCTTTGGATAGAGCAGTCTCTTTCCGAGAGATGACAAGCTCTGCCATCACTATCTCCAATGATCTGGATTTCTATATGGCGAGGTTCTTCAATATATTTTTCTAGGTATAGGGCATCATTTCCAAAGGCAGCACCTGACTCCTGTCTGGCATCATCCCAGCCTTTTTTAAATTCAGCCTCTGATTTAATGATTCGCATACCTTTACCTCCACCACCTGCTGTGGCTTTTACGATGACAGGATAGCCCATTTCGGCAGCTATTCTTTTACCGTCTTCAAGTGATTTCAGTAAACCTTTAGAGCCAGGTACTGTCGGTACACCAGCCTCTTCCATGGTAGCTTTGGCAGTTGCCTTGTCACCCATTTTGTTGATCATTTCTGGGCTGGCACCGATAAACTTTATATTATATTCTTCACAGATTTTAGAAAACTCTGCATTTTCAGAAAGAAAACCATATCCGGGATGTATGGCATCAGCATTGGTAATCTCAGCGGCTGCGATTATTCTGGGTATATTGAGGTATGAGTCACGTGAAGGAGCTGCTCCTATACATACTGCCTCATCTGCAAACCTGACATGAAGACTATCTTTATCTGCTGTAGAATATACAGCTACAGTCTTAATGCCCATTTCCTTACAAGTTCGTATGACACGAAGTGCGATTTCCCCTCTATTGGCGATTAATATTTTTTTAAACACAGTATATTATTTAGCTTAAACAAAAATTAAATTTATCCAGCTGGATCCACCAGGAATAAAGGTTGATCGTACTCTACTGGAGTAGCATTTTCCACTAGAACTTTTACGATTTTTCCTGATATTTCAGATTCTATTTCATTAAAGAGCTTCATAGCTTCTATAATACAAACCGTCTGACCAGCTGAGATAGAATCTCCCACGCTCACAAAAGGATCTGAATCTGGATTGGAAGTTCTGTAAAAAGTGCCGATCATAGGAGACTTCACTTCAATAAGTTTAGAGTTATCCTCTTTAGCAGGCTGAGCAGGGGTGGCTGGCTGTTGTGCAGTTTCCGCAGCGCCTACAGCAGGTGCAGGATTAGAAGGGGCGGCAGGTTGGGCAGGAGCTGCCTCTACTACTCTTACCTTTGCAGCATCTGCATCTTTTTTGATTGAAAGTTTAAATTCATCGGTTTCAATTTTAACTTCAGCTAAACCTGATTTTGCAATGAAATCTATTAGATCTTGAATTTCTTGTGCTTTCATATATTATTAATTTAAGAAACCTTAGTATGTGTTTAGGGTTTCGGTTTGGTTTAAAAACAGGGAAGCCATGTAGTTATTTACATGGCCAATAAATTATTTAACTCGTTCGGAGTATGAACCGTCCCTCGTGTCCACTTTGATCATAATATCCTGCTCTACAAATAGAGGAACCATAATGGTAGCTCCAGTCTCTACTGTAGCTGGTTTAAGTGCATTTGTAGCAGTATCTCCTTTTATTCCGGGTTCGGTATATGTAATCATCAATTCAACGAATGGAGGCAACTCTACACCTAATACTGTCTCATATTCAGCGTGAACCAATACATCTACCAGTTGGCCTTCCTTCATTAAGTCTGCTCTGTTTATGAGCTTTTCCTCAATAGGGATCTGCTCAAATGTTTCCGTATCCATAAAATGGTGTCCCATGTCATCAGCATAAAGAAACTGGTGTTGTCTTTTTTCTACCCTGGCAGTGGTTACCTTTTCACCGGCATTGAAAGTCTTGTCCAAAACCTTACCTGTAGTCAGGCTTTTTAATTTCGTTCTAACAAAAGCGGCTCCTTTTCCAGGTTTTACGTGCTGAAATTCTGTTATCGCGAAGATATCATGGTTAAATTCCAGACAGAGACCATTTTTAAAATCTGCAGTACTTGCCATTTATTTGATTTAGTTGTTTTCTAGTTAATTTGAGTCATAGCCCCACTTCAGGTAAATAGACCCCCATGTGAACCCACCCCCAAATGCAGCAAGAATGACATTGTCACCCTTTTTTAGTTGGGATTCATAGTCCCATAGGCAAAGTGGAAGAGTCCCTGCAGTAGTGTTACCATATTTTTCAATATTGAGCATTACTTTTTCAGGTCCAATACCCATCCTGTTAGCTGTGGCATCGATGATCCTTTTGTTAGCCTGATGTGGCACTAACCAATTAACATCATCAGAGGTGAGGTTGTTTTTGGCCATAATGCGTGCGCTGACCTCGGCCATATTAGTTACAGCACATTTAAATACCGTAGAACCTTCCTGGAAGGCATAATGCTCCCGGGCTGTAAGGGTTTCTATTGTAGCAGGACGAGCACTGCCGCCGGCTTTCATATGTAAGTAGGGGGCACCCGATCCATCAGCATGTAATATGCTGTCCATGACACCTAACTCCTCTGTGGTGGGTTCTAATAATACAGCACCACCACCATCTCCAAAAATGATGCAGGTAGACCTATCCGTATAATCTACAATAGCAGACATCTTATCAGCCCCTACTATTATGATTTTTTTATATTTACCTGTTTCTATAAATTGGCTTCCTATGCTTAAGGCATACAGAAAACCCGAACAGGCTGCTGATATATCAAAGCTGAAACTATTTATAGCCCCTACTTTGTCAGCGATGATATTAGCTGTAGCAGGAAATACCATGTCTGGAGTTACGGTAGCACAAATAATAAGATCAATATCTTTAGGGTCTGTTCCAGTTTTTTCCAGTAGTCCCTTGACTGCTCCTGCTCCAATTACTGATGTACCCTGGTTTTCTCCTTTTAAGATTCTTCTTTCTTTTATCCCGGTCCTGCTGGTGATCCATTCATCGTTGGTGTCTACCATGGTTTCCAGTTCTTTATTGGTCAGTACATAGTCAGGTACCCAACCGTGTACTCCGGTAATTACAGCTCTAGTTTTTTCCATTAATAGTTTATTTGGGCTAAAGTCCTGATTTAAGATATGCCGTATTGCTTCTTAGCATACCTGCAGACTTTATCCTTTTAAGTCGATTTCGTATCAAAATTTTTGGATTTAAAATAAAGATACGAAATTAATTAGGGTCAAAATTATTTAAAATGTCCTACTCCACCAAAGTTTTTGACCACTAGAATACTAAAAGCTGAATAAAAAAAAGAATAAATCCTATAAATGGTCGCAATCGAACATATAAGTGGTAGTTATTCCTGTAGGAAGGTAAGCTGATTAGTATCCGGGACAAAAAAAATCCATTCGGTCAAGCCAAATGGATTTCAAACGCTAAGGTTTGTAATGATTATGCTAATACTTCTTTCTCAATAATTACTTGACCTTTGTGGTAAAGTTTGCCATCAAGCCAGTAAGCTCTGTGAGGTAAGTGAAATTCTCCTGTAGTAGGACATTGAGCAAGTCCTGGAGCCGTCAACTTATAGTGCGTTCTTCTCTTGTCTCTTCTGGTTTTCGAAATTTTTCGTTTAGGATGTGCCATCTCTATGCAATTTTTAGATTAGTCTTTTTTCTTTAAATTTTTTAACGCCTCCCATCTAGGATCCGTTTTGTCATCTGCATCATTATTAGGCTTGTCTGCCGACTCGTCCCCGTCTTGATCATCAGATCTATATACTACTTCGCCTTCCGCATCAAAATCATCTTCATCCATATCATCTCTATAATCCGGATGGATTTTTTTGGCAGGTATGGCCAATATTATAAATTCATAAATCAATTGTGCCACATTAATAGTAGGCGTGTCTCTGGTGATCATGATGATGTCTTCATCAATCTCTACCTCTTCAGGCCCATACTTGTAAAGTATCTTTTGCTCAGTATTCAGTTCCTGATCATAAAGCTCCAGACTTCTATCGCAGGTGAGTTCTACCTTTCCGTTGATATTAAATGTGGTATTTATTAAGTTAGCTTCTTTAGAAAGAAGTAAATCTACTTTTAGATTTCCCTTATTTACTATATGGTTATCCTCAAAATTACTTAAGAATGCATCATCAATATCAAAACTGAATTCATGCTTTCCCTCCTTCAGTTTGATGACTTCAATATCGTAAGCTCTAAAGAATTTCACGCTTCCTCCCATAATAAGACCGCAAATTTAGTGAACTATTTTAGAATAATAAAATGTAGTGCCATTTAATTTCAATCTTCTTCTTCCCAGACACCAGTTTTCCTTATAATATCATAAGCCTGGAAGATGGCTGCACGCATTGATCCCGGCTCAGCTATGTTTTTTCCAGCAATATTATAGGCAGTGCCATGATCAGGCGAAGTCCTGATAAATGGTAGGCCAGCGGTGAAGTTCACTCCTGTTTCAAAAGATACCGCTTTGAAAGGAATCAATCCTTGATCATGGTACATCGCCAAGATTCCATCGAACTTCTTCTGGTGCATCATGCCAAAGAAACCATCAGAAGGGTATGGGCCAAAGACCATCTCACCTTTATCTTTAAATTCCCTGATCACCGGGCTGATGATTTCTGCCTCCTCCGATCCCAATAGACCATCTTCTCCCGCATGGGGATTAAGACCAAGTACTGCTATTTTCGGCTTATTGATGCCAAAATCCGTTTCAAGAGATTTTAGCATAATCGCTAATTTTTGTCTGATTCTTTCCTGAGTTACATTATCAGCCACATCCTTTAAGGGTACATGACCGGATACGAGTCCAACTCTCATGTCTTCGGAGACTAAAAACATCATGCTATCCTTTGATCCAAAAGTTTCGGTTAAGTATTCGGTATGACCGACAAACTTAAGTTCCTCACTGTTGATGTTGTTTTTATTGAGAGGAGCAGTCACGAGAGCATTTATTTTTTGAGCTTTTAAATCAGCTATAGCTTGGTCGAGTGCTGCCAAAGCCATTTTCCCTGCTTCCCTCGTCTCCACACCAGGTATAACTTCCGGACATTCGTCCACTACATTGATGACATTGATTTTTTTATGATGTACATCATCAATTGATTTTATCTGCATAAAGTTAAATTCATCCAGATTAAGTTGTTTTTTATAAAAAGTGAGCGCTTTGCCATGAGCATAAATTACGGGGGTGACGAGTTTAGCCAGCCTGCTATCCATCAGTGCTTTCATAGTCACTTCTGCACTTATGCCATTAATATCTCCTATTGAAATGCCTATTATAGGTTTATTTTTCTTATTGCTCATTTGATGTTATTTAGAAATATTGCTTAAAAACTGGGTAAGCAACCTTACCCCAAAACCGCTGCCACCAGCGGTACGGTAATTTTCTCCTGTTTTAGAATAGGCGGGGCCAGCTATATCCAGATGTATCCAGTCAAAATCTACAAAATGCTGAAGAAATTTCCCTGCAGTGATAGCACCCCCGGTAGCGCCCCCTAAGTTAGTGATATCTGCGATATTAGATTTTAATTGTTCATCGTATTCTTCCCACAGGGGAAATTCTACCAATCTTTCACATACTTCCTGCCCAGCATGTTTTAGACTGTTCTTCTGCTCGTCAAATGCATTTCCCATCATTACCGCCCCCTCTTTTCCAATGGCCGCTGCTGCTGACCCTGTGAGAGTAGCTATATCGATAACTAACTGTGGGTCATATTTTTTGGCAAACAAAAGTGCATCTGCCAAAATTAACCTGCCTTCAGCATCTGTGTTTAGGATTTCAACTGATTTTCCGTTTGGATAGGTGATCACATCTCCGGGTGTGATGGCATTAAAGCCTGGCCTATTGTCAGTAGCAGGAATTAGTCCTATGACTTCTATGGGAAGGTCAAGTTTGGCAGCAGCGCATATAGCTCCGATTACTGCTGCAGCTCCTGCCATGTCACATTTCATCATGTCCATAGAATTTGCAGTAGGCTTTAAACTCAATCCTCCGGTATCATATACTACTCCTTTGCCTATCAATACTATGGGTCTTTGAGTGGTTGGGAATTTAGGTTTATGGCAAAGGATATTGAACGTGGGAGGGATCTCACTTCCAGCATTTACTGCCAAGAGTCCTTCCATTTTTAAGGATGCTATCTGAGTCTCGTCGTAAACTTCTGTATCAAATCCATATTTATTTCCTAGAGCCTTGATTTCTTCACTAAGTTGGAGGGAAGTGAGAAATATAGTGGGTTCATTCACTAAAGTTCGTGCTTCAAAAGTAGCATTGATTTTATATTCGAGCTCTTTGAGGGAGTTTTCACCCGCCCTTTCGCTGATCACCACTAGAGTAGGAGAAATATCTTTTTTCTGTGACTTATATTTTTGAAATGTGTAGGACGCCAGCATCAGCCCTTCTATAAATGCCAATAGCAGATTAAGCGCATCGCCACTATAGTGTATGGTGGGTGCCTCTGATTCCTTTAAAAATCCCCATGCTTCTGCGCCTGCTTTTCGGGCATATTCCAACTGATAGACTCCTTCTGCATGATCTTTTTGTCTAATGATCAATAGCCGCTGCGCTTCACTGCTTAGCCAAGCCTGCTCTTTATTTTTTTCGTAGAGCTGAAGAAGGATAAAAGATTTTTCTTTTTCATTCAGTGGAAGTGCTTCTACTTCTTCCTTTTTGGATATATAAATTACCCCTTCCTTCAGTTGATTATTTTCCGGAGAGTTTTTTAATCGTATGGCAGTTAACATATATTGTCTTAATTTTGATCTGCAATTTATAATAAATTTATCATAGAACTAAGATGGACAAAGTCAAACCTAAAAAGCACCTGGGACAACATTTTCTTACAGACCTGGGAATAGCAGAGAAAATAGCAAAGGCACTGACAGGCCATCGAGGTGTTCACAAGGTGCTGGAGATAGGTCCAGGCATGGGTGTATTGACTGATTATCTCCTCAAAGGACCATGGGAACTTTATCTGGTGGATATAGACAAAGAGTCTATAGATTACCTTAACCATAAATATCCGACTCTTTCTGAAAAAATAATTGAGGCAGATTTTTTAAATCATGATTTTGGAAAGATAATTGAAGGAGAATATGCCATTGCCGGAAATTTCCCGTACAATATTTCTTCACAGATATTCTTTAAAGTACTGCAGGATCGAAATAAAGTGATGGAAGTAGTCTGTATGCTGCAGAAAGAAGTGGCAGAAAGACTCGCTTCTCCAAAAGGAAACAAGACATATGGAATACTTAGTGTGATGCTGCAGGCATTTTATAATATTGAATATTTATTTACTGTGCCTCCTGGTGTATTTAATCCCCCGCCCAAAGTCAATAGTGGCGTAATCCGCCTCACCAGGAATGACGTATTGAAACTAGACTGTGACGAGAAATTATTTTTTCGGGTGATAAAACAGGGATTCAGCACCAGAAGGAAGACGCTGCGAAATGCCCTTAAATCCATGGGCTTATCTGAGGATCTTAAAAAGGATCCCGTGTTTGATCAACGAGCGGAGCAGTTAGGCATAGAAGAATTTATTAGTTTAACGAATAAAATACAAGAGTCTTGGAACAAATAAGAATTTTTGAACTCTCTAAGGAATATCTGGAAAATCTGCGAGAGGCTATAGCCACCGAGGATAAAGGGTTCATAAAAGATTCCATGGAAGGTGCCAATGAAGCAGATGTAGCTTCACTGCTTGATGAACTCGATCAAGATGAAGCGCTTTATGTGCTTAGGGCATTGGACCAAGAATTGGCTGCTGATATTTTGATTGAATTGGATGAAGATGATCAGTTTAAGATCATTACCAATATGGAGCATCATGAGTTGGCTGGTCTTGTGGACCGGATGGATTCTGATGATGCTGCAGATTTGCTGAACCAACTTACAGTCAATGAGAGGGAAGATGTAATAAGTCATCTCCAAGAAAAAGAGAAATCAGCACATATCCTGGATCTTCTCCGCTATGATGAGGATAGCGCTGGGGGTCTTATGGCCAAGGAATTTATTAAGGCTAATAGAAACTGGACAGTAGTACAGACGATAAATGAAATCCGCCG
>DATHVH010000149.1:0-8290 GCA_035461405.1 Anditalea sp. | reverse complement strand
ATGAAGAGGCGCTGCACTCCTCCAAGCCCGATGCGGTATGTATATCTACATACCCTGATACCCATGAGGCATTTGCTATAAAAGCCCTGGAAAACAATTGTCATATTTTTATAGAGAAACCGGTAGCCGATACCATTTTGGGAGCGGAAAGGATCATAACAGCAGCCAGAAAAAACAATAGGAAAGTAGTAGTGGGTTACATCCTGCGTCATCATCCTTCCTGGCAAAGATTCATAGAAGAAGCCCAGAAGATGGGCAGGCCACTGGTGATGCGCATGAACCTCAACCAGCAAAGCCACGGCTTCATGTGGGATGTCCACCGTAATCTGATGAAAAGCCTGAGTCCCATAGTGGACTGTGGTGTTCATTATATCGATGTGATGTGCCAGATGACCAGATCAACACCTGTATCCGTATCAGCCATCGGTGCTAGACTTACGGATGACATTCCAGAAGGAAATTACAACTATGGCCAATTGCAGATCAGGTTTGATGATGGTTCGGTAGGCTGGTACGAAGCAGGTTGGGGACCAATGATATCTGACAATGCATTTTTTATCAAAGATGTGTTTGGTCCCAAGGGTGCCGTATCCATCCAGGCTAAAAATGCATCATCGGCAGGTAAATCCGATGATGTCGATTCCCACACCAAAACCGAGAGTATCAAAATCCACCACTCGGATATCGATGGAGAAAACAACTTTACTAAAAAGGACCAGTGGATTGATCTGAACGACGAACCCAATCATCAGGAACTATGCAATAGAGAACAACAGTATTTTCTCAATTCCATACAAGAGGATTTTGACCTTACAGATCATTTGGAAGATGCTTATAATAGCTTGAGAATAGCCTTTGCCTGTGATGAATCTGTACGAACTGAAAAGACCATTTTATTATAATCTATTCTACATACTCAAAAATTATTATTTTGTTTATAATAAAAATCAATTCATATTATAATTTTATAAAAACCTCAAAAACTAAAATATTATTTTGAACATTTTGGTATAACAAAAGTTAATCTAGGCATGCATTATTAGATTTTTCCCTAACATTTTATCCCAAACCCAAAATGATACAATATATAAAAAACCTATTTTTATTAATTCTGATAACGGGCGTATTCGCGGCATGCCAAGCCATACCTGAGCCTGAAATCGTAGAGGATGAAACTACTCTTATGAGTAGAGGTAACTCCAAAAGGGCTCAAAACCGGGAGTTCGGAGCTTTTCTTACAGCAACAGAGGAAGTAAACCCCGCGCCAGTTACCTCATTAGGTGTAGGAGCTGCCTCTTTCCATGTATCTCCAGATCGTAGCAAAATAGAATATACCATAAAGGTAAGCCAAATCGAAAATGTTTTATTTGCGCATATCCACGTTGGAGAATTTGGAGTAAATGGCCCTGTGGTGGTAACACTGATCCCACCCGGTAGCGTACCCTCTGGAGTGGTAAGTGGCGTCATAGGATCAGGGACTATCACAGCTGCAAATTTACAAGGTTCCATGGCAGGCCAGTCTTTAGAAGACCTAATAAGCCTTATGGAAAGCGGAATGACATACGTAAATGTTCATACAACGCAGTTCCCTCCTGGCGAGCAGAGAGGTCAGATCAGCTTGGTACGCCCCAATGAAAACGGAAACTATACCACCCAGCTGTCAGGTAGTGAAGAAGTACCTTCCAATAACTCAAAAGCAAGAGGTGTTGGAATCTTTAAATTCAATAAGGACAATACATCTTTATCTTATAGAGTTAACGTAGCCCAACTAGTAGATGTACGATTTGCCCATATCCATCTAGGCAAAAAAGGATTCAATGGGCCAGTAGTAGTTACCTTACGCGGAGATAGAATCGATGGCAGGGTAAATGGCGTATATGCAGTAGGAACCATTACCAATAATGACCTTCAAGGTTTATTGACCGGCGGAGACTTAGATATATTGAGAGAAGCTCTTCGGACTGGTAATGCATATGTGAATGTACATACAGATAAATTTCCTCCTGGGGAAATAAGAGGCCAACTATAACTAAATATAATCTAATAATGCAACCCTTATGAATCCAGACTGCTAAATACAGTCTGGATTTATTTTACCCTTTATATTTAATTAAAAAATAGAAAAACGAAAATTCATATACCCCTCCATCAGCACCAGGTACTTTTTAGTTTCCACAAGATGATCTAGTTTTGATTTTTCATCATGGACCTGGCCACTGCTTACAGCATGTACTTTAGCCCGTATATTTGCTCTTAGGCATTTATAGTAATTGAAAATAGCCTGGTCTTCATCTACTTCAAAGCAGGGAACTAATGTGGTATAATACGCTAAAAAACTTTTGGAAAGATCAGGACGGTCAAAAGCTTCCAGATCCATACAGAGAAAAGCTACTTCATACAACAAGTCAATCTGCCTAAACTCCTCACTAAATTCTATCCCATCAAATAAGATAGGTTTATCAAATAAAAAAATATTTCCACTATGCAGATCTCCATGGACATCCCGCTGAAAGCCCCTCTCCACTCTTTCTTCAATTCTCCTTTGATGATGAGTCAAAAAGGCATCACTCCATAAAATTGATTCATTAATGATATTGTGGAAATAACCTCCCAATTCTTTACTTACCAATTCACTAACTTGAGCTAAATCATTGAAAAGTTCGGTGGCTTCAGCTAGTTTAAAGGGATGGCGGGTGATTTTTGTTTGCGCATGAAAAGAACCGATTACTTCAGCGAGAGACTTCATCCGGGAAATATGTACATCGGTTTTTTTCAGCAGCGCATCCATTTGTATGGAGCTATCCATACGCTTCATCTTTACAGCAAAATCAACTGGTTGCCCTTCCTCTCCCCCTAAAATCCATTCATCTTTAAAAATTTTAATGGCTACAACCGCTAGGTATATAGGAGAATAGCGACTATTTAGTTCAATCTCTTTTTTACAATTTTCCCTTCTACTTTCAAGAGAAGTATAATCCAAAAAGGAGAGTTTAATTGGTTTTTTAATCTTATAGGCAAAATCCTCTGTCAGAATCACCCACGAGATATGTGTTTCTACCACATTTCCATTTATAGGCTTTCCATCGGCTATACCCTTTTTAGCCAGTTTGTGTACCTCATCTTCGGTCATAATTTTCTTCGATATATTGTACAGCTTTATCCACCATTATAGAGATATTGTAATTTGTGGATTTCAGCACCAAATGTGGCCGGCTTATCGGCTCAAATTCCTCCCTTATTTTCAAATAAACCCCATAATCCGCATCACTGTCCGACCTGGGCTTACTGACCCGCTCTTTAATAATATCATCATCAGCTGTTATATATATAAGCAGACATGGTATTTGATGCTTATGAGCCAGTTTATAAAATAGTCCCCGAACAGACTTTAAATAAAATGTGGCATCAAGTACCAAATCCTGTTTCTTTGAGATAACAATAGCAGCTAGATGGGCCATGTGCTCATATACTTGCAGTTTATCTTCCGTATTATAATTTGCTCCCCTAAGGTCCTTACGCACTTTATCACTACTCAGATATTGCGCACTAAGATGCTCAGAAAGCTTTTTTGCAAAATAACTTTTTCCGGAACCTGGAAGCCCTGAGACTATAATGATCATAAAAAGATAAAAGATGAGTGGTGAATACGTACAAATTAACATATCCTAAGCATTATAGGAATTCCCTCCTGCAGTATTTCAAACCATTTTTCCAATACTTGAGATCAATCAATTCTTACTATGATCTTTATCATAAATTTAATCAATTGATTTTCTGATATTTAAGCAAATGAATAATTCTACATGTACTGTGTAGATGTCATGAAATCCGGAAAACTATTTTCTCATATTTAAATAACAAGACGATGAAAAGGATCCTAGTCCCCGTTGATTTCTCTGTATATTCTGAAAATGCTTTTATAAGTGCACTTAAAGTTGCAGAGAAAAGTGATGCCACTATTACATGCCTCAATGTGGTAAATTCCACTATTGATTGGAATGATTTATCCCCAAGGGCCAAAGCGAAACATCAGGACATCCTTGATTCAGAAGCAGAGGCTATGGATAAACTGAAAGCATTTATAGCCGACCATAAGACCAATGATACCCCAGTAGAAGCGGTGGTAGAAATAGGTATACCCTCCGCCAAAATAATAGAGATAGCAGCCAAACAGAATGCAGATCTAATCGTAATCGGCGCCTATGGTAAAGATCATGAACCCGGAAAGTTCATTGGATCTACCCTCCAGACAGTCATGAGAAAAGCCAACTGCCCGGTATTAGGAGTGAAAAAAGCAGTGAATGGAAATGATCTTAAAAAAATCACTTTCGCCTCCCTCTTCAGTGAAGAAAGCAAGCCAGCCTTTGTACGGATTAAACCGATCATAAAATCCATAGGCTCCTCAGTACACTTCCTTTACATCAATAGTCCCCACACATTCTCTAACAGTGAGAAGGCGGAGAAAATGATGCTGGATTTTAAAAACGGTCAGGAAGATCTCGTCATCCATCAGCATGTTTACAATCATGATGATGTCGAAAATGGAATCATCTCATTCAGTGAAGGGAAGAAAACAGGGATCATAGCAATAGTCTCCAAACCAAGACGGATGGCCGCCTATCACACAGGAGTTACAGAAACGGTTTTATTCAAATCTGATATACCGGTACTTAGTGTAAAGATGGTAGTTTAAAAGTAAAACTGTAAAAAGATAACCACTAAGACACCAAGATTCCCTTGGTGTCTTTGAAATAATATTTGCCTTGCTGTTAATCTGACTTGTAGATCAAGAATAATATTGCCATTATGGGTCCTAAGAAACTAAGTTTATTGTGCCTTGGCGACTTTTTAGGGCTTAATATAATTGCATAGAAACATAAATTTTCTTTGTGTCTTGGCGCCTTTGTAGCCAATCAAACTACTTCACTGACACTAAAATTTTTCATAGTGGCTTGGGGTCTTTGTTGCGAATTATAAGCCTCACAAATCTCCTTCATCAAATGTGGACCTTCGAAGATCATGCCTGTGATCAGCTGCAGCAGGTCAGCTCCCGCTTCCAGCTTTACCATAGCATCGGAGGCCGAAAGTATGCCACCGCATCCAATGATGGTAAACCTATTGCCCCAGTGCTGTTTGGTCTTGCGGATAAGGTCATTGGATAGATGAAAACAGATCTTTCCGCTCAATCCGCCACGGTATTCCTTTGGAGCCTCTTCAGGATAAATAGCATCGGCATAATTTTTATTCAGATTTCCGATCACCACACCATGGATATTGAATTCATCCAATACCTTTAGCAGCTCATTAAATTCCTCCCACTCGGTATTAATGGGCATCTTCACATACATGGGTTTAGAATGCTCTACAGTCATAAGCTTTTCGAGCAGCTTTCGTAGCCTTTCCGGTTCGGCAAAGTTTTCGCCGCCATGTACATTGGGACAGGAAATGTTGATGGTATAGAAGTCACCAATGTTTTCCTCCGCGAGCCTTTTGAGGGAGTAGTGGTAATCGGCTATTCCACCTTCGAAGGTAGAGCCATTGGGATCATTGGTCTTCGCGATGCTGATCCCCCAGACGAAACCTTCAGGTTTTTTGGTGGCCTTCAGCCTTTCTATGATCTTGTCCACCCCTTGATTTCTTAGTCCCTTATAGACCACCAGAGACTGGGACTTTATCATTCTTTTTAACCTTGGCTTCGGATTACCCTCACAGGGACGGGCTGTGACAGAACCTATTTCATCCGCACCGAAGGACAGGCAGTCCAGCACATGGGCCAGCTTGCCGTTATAGTCAAAACCTGCGGCCAGCCCCACAGGAGATTTATAAGTAATCCCGTCTACTGTTTTGGAAATGTCGGGTCCTTTATAGCCATATAGAGAAGATAACACTGCCCTCCCGGCATTCACCTTCCCCGCCACTTCCCCGAGGTTCACAAAGGCATCATGGATAAACTCCGGATCAGTCAAGAACAGAAGTGGCTTCAGCGCTTTTTTATACAGAAATTTGATCATGATTTCTACTGTTTAAGTCATCAGTAAGATTATCTTACTACTTTAAATTTCGGTATTTTAGATGGAAGAAAATATGACGAAAGTCAGGGGTTGAGGATTATTTGTCGGATAACGGATGTCAGATGAAGTACGAAGTGGGAAGGACAAAGTATGATTGTGACAATGTAAAGTAAGAAGATAAGTGAACACACAACCGTGCCGTAGGTACGGAATATTAAAGCTATGCACCTAGCGGCCAACGCTAATGAAATAGAAGGAGAGTTTCATAAATATCATTCGCTTATCATATCATTCTGTATATTATACTTAAAAGCTACACAATGGATTTACAAACAAGGAAAATAGAATTCGTTCAGGAATTCCTTAAACTTCAAGATGAAGAAGCTGTTGCCCGACTTGAAAAATTATTGGAAAAAGAAAAGAAAACCGATAATGTGAAAGAGATAAAACCGATGACCAAAGAAGAACTGAACCAGCGCATCGATCAGGGATCAGATTTTAAAAACAATCGGTTTAAAACTACTTCGGAGTTACTTTCTAAGTATTCCGACAACTAATCTCGGATCTACTAGTCGATAGTCAACCTCTTCAAGGTTAAGGAATCATATAACATTTTATTTCATGGGTAAAAACCCATGGCTACTGTAGGTGAAGCTCCCGATAAAAAATCGGGACAGGCTCTTCAGGCTTCTTAGTATAAATTATAGACCTCATATTTAAACTTAATCAAGCGACAGCAAAACTCAAAAAACGGTGTGGTAATCTCTATAAAAAAACTCTGATAACTGTGTTTAACTTCTTTAACTCTGTGTTTATTTTCACTTCGTCTTTCACTTCATTATTCATCATTCGGCGTTCATCATTCGGACTTTCTTTTCGGTAAATAATATCGAATAAAGAATGATGAATATCGAATAATGAAGTAATCGATCCCTTCGTACTTATCCTCCCTTCAACCCCACCAATTCCATATGCATCACCTCCAGCGCATACACGCCAAACTCCTCCGTCACCTTCCCCGTAATCCGATAAAATCCCAGGCCTTTGAAAGGAAACTTTTTCAGCATATCCGGGAAATGGACCGTGTCCAGCCAGTTTCCCTTTTCATCCAGAAAAGTCCCGAATGCCATGTGTTCCCGCCTTACTGTCCGGACGTCTTTGGTGGTCACCAACCGTCCGAGCAGGGTTACCTTCTTGTTTAAATAAAGAGGGAGCTCCTTGGCATAGATCAGTCCTTTCCTGTCATCATCTACCAACCTGAAAGGATCACCCAAATTGAACCCAAGCAGCTCGATCTCATCATAGGCATCTTCCAGCGGCTTTACTGGGAAATTCGGCAACTCAAAATGTACGGGCTCCTCACGGAAAAGTGCAGCTGTCTCCGGCTGCTTTTCCATTCGCTTCCTGCGAAAATTGGCCCGCCAGAGCAGTTCCTTTTTGGTCATCCCCGTGAAGTTCAGTGCTCCTACCCTGATCAGGATATTCAGCTGCTCCATATTCGTGCGGGTCCTTTCGATGAAATCTTCCAGGCTGAGATAGAAGCCGTTTTGCTCCCGCTCGGCCAGTATCTTTTCGGCGGCAGCTTTTTCCATATTGTGGATATGGATAAATCCGGTATAGACCTCATCTCCCCTGATCGTGGTCAGGTATTCGCCTTTGTTGACACAGGGAGGGAGTACTTTGGCGCCTGTGCGCTTGAGCTCCTGAAAGTAAAACTCGGTACTGTAGAAGCCGCCGAAATTATTGATCACCGCCACCATGAATTCCATCGGATAGTAAGTCTTCAGGAAAAGACTCTGGTAACTCTCCACCGCAAAGGAAGCCGAGTGGGCCTTTGAAAAGGAATAGCCCCCAAAAGACTCTATCTGTCTCCACACTTCAGCCGTGATTTCATCTTTATAGCCTTTTTCTTTACAGTTGGCAAAGAACTTCTGCTTGATCAGATTGAAGTGGTCAAAGGAGCGGTACTTTCCGCTCATGGCGCGCCGGAGTACGTCTGCCTCCCCCATATCCCTCCCTGCAAAATGATGGGCTACCTTGATCACATCCTCCTGGTACACCATCACCCCGTAGGTTTCTTTCAGCAGCTCCTCCATCTTGGGGTGGAGGTATTCGATGGCCGTGGGATTATGATAGCGCTCGATGTACTGCCGCATCATACCGGACTTGGATACCCCCGGCCTGATGATGGAACTCGCGGCCACCAAAGTAAGGTAGTCATCACACTTCAGCTTGGCCAGCAGCTGCCGCATGGCGGGACTTTCTATATAAAAGCAGCC
>DATHVH010000148.1:0-12106 GCA_035461405.1 Anditalea sp. | reverse complement strand
GATTCCGGAAGTGCCTTTTTTAGGGCGGGCATAGGATTGAAGTATACGTTTAGATAATCTGTCGTAGACAGATGACAGTGTAGGATGACCGTTCTGATGTCAGCGGCTTTTGATGCCTGAAAAATAAGCGTTAATACTGGTTTAAAGTTTTAGGATACCACATAAATTCCTAGCTGAATATTCATTGTCTATAGTTAGTTTCCTGTGGTCTATGGCTATTAACTCCAATTCGGTTTAATCAATAGGCAAAACTATAATGACTATTCACATTTAAAATATTGACATATCAATCTTATACTATGATTAAAAAATTACTTTTAAGTGCCACTATTATATTTATTTTGACTCTTTCCCATTCACAGGCGCAAATGACGGCTGGCGTTTACAAAGGCACTTTTTATTCTCAACTTGGAATAGGCTCTAATCCGGAAAACAAGTTTTTTGGGGAAGGGCGATTATTTGCCGGCGATTTTCTAAATCCATTATTTGGAATAGAAGGCATAGGCCAATATAACTTTATAGCAACTGATTGGTATAATTTATCAGGTGGAATAATGTTTGGATATCATCAATTTGATAATGGCAGAGTAGGTTTGCAGGGCATGCTAGCAATAAAACCTATTGAAGGACATCGTAATCTGGCTTTGATATTAGAAACCACACCATTTTATTCTAATTTTGATTTTACCTTAAGGGCTAATATTGGAATTAGATATACTCTGGGAAGGAATAGGGAATAAAAAAGCTCCGTAAATGAAGATTTTTCGTTTATTAAACTTTTAACTTAGCAATGGGGGTCCGTCCACCTTTGGTTACATCATTGATATTAACCAGTACTTCCGCATCCAGAGGTAAAAACACATCCACTCTGGAGCCGAATTTGATAAAGCCAAATTCTCCACCTTGTTCTAGGGTATCACCTTCTTTTACATACCATTTTATCCTTCTTGCCACGGCGCCTGCTATCTGCCTTACCAGTAGTTTAACACCGTTTTCTTGGCTGACTACCATGGTAGTTCTTTCATTTTCATAGCTAGACTTTGGGTGCCAGGCTACTAAATATTTGCCAGGGTGATATTTAAAATATTCTACTGTACCGGAGATGGGAGATCTATTTACATGTACATTGATAGGTGACATGAATATAGATATCTGCTTTCTTTTTTCGTGAAGGTATTCTTCCTCCATTGCCTCTTCGATTACCACCACCTTTCCATCTGCGGGGGCATATACCATCTGAGTATCCGAGCCGGATTTGAAAACTGGATTTCTAAAGAATTGGAGAACCAGTAGGAAAATTATTATACTGGCTATAAGGATAACATTTAAAAGTGTCTCCTGATCTGGTATGATTTGATGTAAGGCGATGTTAATACCAGCCAAAATCATCAACATCCAAAATAGTAATTTCTTTCCTTCTTTATGTATTGTCATGTTGCAAAAATATAGGGATGTAAATCATAAAAAATAAAATCGGTCAAATTTTTATTTTTTAATCTCTCTAATTATTCATTAGAGAGTTGATTTACATCCCTTTAAAAGAATATTTTAATATATATTAATACCCACCACGATAGGTGTAAGTTTTAGCTACTTTATCTATTGCTACAATATAAGCAGCTATTCTCATAGGGACGTCATATTTTATGGAAGCTTTATACACTGTATTAAAGGCTTCCTTCATAATCCTGTCAGATCTTCTGTTTACCCTCTCTGCTGTCCACTTATAACCAAGTCTGTTCTGAACCCACTCAAAATAGGAGACAGTCACACCGCCGGCATTGGCAAGGATATCTGGTACAGCCATGATTCCTTTTTCATTGATGATGTTATCCGCTTTGAAAGAAGTAGGGCCATTAGCACCTTCTACGATTAACTTGGCTTTGACTTTCTCTACGTTATTGATAGTAATCACATCTTCTACCGCTGCAGGAACCAATACATCTACATCAAGTTCTAGCAATTCCATGGCATCAGCCAGTTTCTCTGCACCTTGGAATCCTTCAAGGGTTCCTTTGTTACCGTCACGATAAGCGATGGCTTCCTGTATATTGATACCGTTAGAATTATGGTAAGCTCCAGAGATATCGGATACCGCTACTACTTTAAGACCTCTTTCTTCCAGAAGTATAGATGCCCAAGATCCAACATTTCCAAAACCCTGAACAGCACAGGTAGCCTGGAAAGGATTTATTTTTAATTTTTCCATGGCAGCAAGGGCAGATACCATTACTCCACGTCCAGTAGCTTCTGTTCTTCCCAGCGATCCACCCAATACTAATGGCTTACCTGTCACCACCGCGTTTACAGTAGTACCGTGAGCTTTAGAATACTCATCCATTAGCCAGGCCATTTCTCTGGGTCCTGTGCCCATATCCGGAGCTGGTATATCCTTATCCGGACCAAATACGTCAATCATAGAGAGCGTATATGCTCTCATTAATCTTTCGATCTCACCGGCAGACATTTCCCGTGGGTTGCATCTTACACCACCTTTGGCACCTCCGTATGGAATATCCACTACGGCACACTTCCAAGTCATCCAAGCAGCGAGTGCCCTTACTTCATCCAAATGTACGTCAGGGGCAAAACGTATTCCGCCCTTAGCAGGTCCTAGGATGTTTGAATGTATCACTCGGATGCCTTCAAAAACCTGGATTTTGCCGTTGTCCATGGTGATAGGTAGGGAGACGATTACTTGTTTGGCGGGATTTTTCAGCACATTATAGACTTCGTCAGATAGTCCTAATTTCTCTGCTGCAATGTTAAACCTTTCCATCATTGACTCCAGAGGATTTTCTCTATCCTTGATCGGAGCGGGTTCAATGTAAGCCATATTGGGTTCTGGTTTCGTTAATTATAATTACTATACAATATTAATCACTTTTTCGGTATCATTAGGCGATTACTAAAAGATTTTTAGAAAGGCAGTAATAAAGGGGGCCGAAAGCAATAAACCGTCAAATCGGTCCATGAAACCACCGTGGCCAGGTAGTCTGTTACCTGAATCTTTTATGGCGATACTTCTTTTAAAAAGAGACTCTATCAAGTCACCGTAAGTACCTGCTATAATGATAATTCCTGTGATGCAAAACCATTGCCATTGTTGTAAAACCATAAAAAAATTTGATAGAATTACCGCCATAACAAAGGCAGCCAATGCCCCGCCCAAACTTCCTTCCCAGGATTTTTTTGGGGATATCCTTTCAAATAGCTTGGTTTTGCCAAACTTTGTACCTGCAAAATAAGCCCCTGAGTCACTAGCCCAAAGAATAAGTAATGACCCAATGATAATCTCATAATGAAAAGTATCGTCGACGGCAAAAGCTGCTACATTCAGTAAGCAAAAAGGGACAGCCACATAAAAGATACCTAAAAATGTATAGGCTATGCCTGTAAAAGGTTTCTTGTCAGATTTACGGTATAGCTTGATGAAAAATATCATCGATACCAAGGGGAAGATCAGAAAATAATATTTGTCGGGAAGATTCTGCTTTTCTACCATAAAGGACATGCAGAAGATGGTGAGGCCTATGAATGTGCCGAAGCTTTTTAGGGGAAGCATTCCATCCAGACCTGATAATTTATAAAACTCCATCTGGGAAAAAGCCAGAATAATACCGAATATGAGAAAGTAAATCCATTCACTGTAAAGTGATCCAGCTATAATAGCTGTGGCGCCAACGAAGGCTGTGATCACTCTCTGTGCAAGATTACTATAGTTACTTATATTAAAACGTGATCTCATTCTTTATGATATTTACCGCTCGAAAAACCTGATCCTCAGGTACCAGCACTTCATAGTAGCCATGAATCTGGTATACCGACTCTTTCTTGTCTATGATGAGTGCCAAAATCCCATTTTGTTCCAAGACCCCTTTTACAATTTCTGCCCTCACGGGTGATCCTATTTCAAAAACCTTCTTCCATTTGGCCATTAGGGGGTAGCTCGCGGCTATTTTTTATAAATAATTTAAAACTAATGATAAAGATAATTACACCGATAAGCACAATGTACCAATCTGCCTGCGTTGATTCTTCGATATTAAATTCTACTAGCCCCAATTTGTTTAAATATACCAAAGTAACTGTTAAAGAGTTATTGAGGATATGGGCAAGGATAGGGTAAAATAAACTTCCCGAATAAAGATATAAGTATCCGAATAAAGCTCCTAATAACATACGGGGAAAAAATCCATAAAACTGAACGTGTATAGCAGAAAAGATAATGGCTGATAACCAAATTCCCAGATGTGCATTTCCCGTATATTGGTGAAGCTTAGGCTGTAATATACCTCTAAATACATATTCTTCTCCTATTCCGGCGAAAATTCCTATCACTATTATACCTGCAATAAATTCATTAAAATTTTCAAAATTGGTCAGATAGGTTGTCAGCCGCATCGTATCTGTTTCAGTCCTTCTGACATATTCTTCAAAACTGCTCATAAATTCCGGAAATTGGATCTGGCTATTCCAGTAAATGACAATAGAATTGATGGCTATAAAGCTTAGCAGAATCGGTATTACCAAAAGGCTAAGATTGAACTTAGTATTGGCAATTTGCTGTTCAATGCGGAGTGAAGCTCGATCTACGAACTTTAAGAAAAGATAACCTCCTAGCCAAAATGAGAGTCCACTCCCTAGAGCTTGGATAAATAATAAGGATAATCTTGCATTGGGATGATCATAATTGCCTCCGAAAATGTAGGCTATGTCATCAAAGGGGATGTTAAAAAGTACAGGGACGAGAAAAATTGAAAGACTTTGAAGTATGGCAAGTGTTCCAAAAACAGTAAGAACTAATAAGATTAAGGATAACCACCAATACTGTTTTTTGCCAAATTCACTTCTGCTTTCGTATATCTCCATAATTAGCGGTAAATTTACACGAAAATTATATAATCAATAGTGGTAAAAATAGGAAACTTAGAATTAGGGGATTTTCCCCTCTTACTTGCACCCATGGAAGACGTGAGTGATCCGCCTTTCAGGGCTGTGTGTAAGGCAAATGGAGCAGACTTGATGTATACTGAATTTATCAGTTCCGAAGGACTGATTCGCGATGCAGCCAAAAGTGTGCAGAAGTTGGATATATTTGATTATGAAAAACCAATAGGTATCCAAATATTCGGAAATGAAATAGATTCCATGCGTGAAGCCGCTTCTATAGTGGAGGAAGCTAAACCCGATATCCTTGATATTAACTACGGGTGTCCTGTCAATAAAGTAGCCTGTAAAGGTGCTGGGGCAGGTATTCTTCTGGATATAGATAAAATGGTTTCGATGACGGCAGAAATAGTCAAGGCAGTTAATATTCCTGTGACAGTTAAGACCCGTCTTGGTTGGGATGAAAATACCATCAGGATCAATGAAGTGGTAGAGCGGCTACAGGATATAGGCATTCAGGCCATCAGTATACACGCCCGTACACGAAAGCAAATGTATAAGGGAACTGCAGATTGGAGTTATCTGGCTAAAATCAAAGAAAATCCTAGAATCAAGATTCCAGTATTTGGTAACGGTGATGTCGATTCAGCCGAAAAAGCCCTCGAATACCGAAACAAATATGGAGTGGATGGCATTATGATAGGCAGGGCATCTATTGGATACCCGTGGATATTTAATGAAATCAAACATTATTTTGCTACAGGAGAACTCCTTCCTCCTCCAGACCTTGAAGAAAGGATTAAAGTAACCAAAAAACATTTGGACTTTTCTGTAGAATGGAAAGGTGAAAAGCTGGGCATTTTAGAAATGAGAAGACATTACACCAATTATTTCCGAGGTATGCCTAATTTTAAATCATATCGTACTCAGATGGTGACGACTGAGTCATATGAAGAAGTTCGTGCTATATTGGATCAGGTAGGTGAGGTCTACGCTGATTTTCAATTTTAAGAATTATTATATAAAATAAACTGACTCTAGTTGAACCAGGATATGCAAAAAGAAAGAGCCCTTAAAAGTTGGCTCTTTCTTATTTTATTGGCCTTGATATGGGGCAGTTCATTTATTTTGATCAAAAGAGGTTTACTTGTTTTTTCTCCAGGGGAAGTAGGGGCTTATCGAATAGTATCAGCAGGATTGGTGCTAGTTCCGCTCTCCATAGCAAAGCTCAAAAACCTTAACCGAAGACAGGTAGGAAACCTTATCATAGTCGGTTTGGTAGGTAGCTTTATTCCTGCATTTTTATTTGCCAAAGCACAAACCCAACTTAGCAGTTCGCTTACTGGTGTGCTTAATGCACTAACGCCATTATCCGTGGTGATCATAGGAGCATTATTTTTCAAATCCAGGATTACCCGAAGAAATGCTCTGGGTCTCCTAATAGCGTTTGTAGGAGTTGGAATTCTGATCACGGTAAGAGATGGAGGTGGACTAGGCACCTTCACGCAGATAAATTCCTATGCTCTTTTAGTTTTGCTAGCTACACTCTGTTATGGTATTAATGTAAATATTATAAAATATTGGTTTGTGGCTTTAAAACCTGTGGAAATCACTGCTATATCATTATTGATGGTATTGCCTGTTGCCTCCATGTATTTGTTTCTTTTTACAGACTTTTCGTTCAAACTGGTACATGCTGAAGGAGCCTATCTAGCTGCTGGATATATTACCATTTTAGGAGTAGTAGGGACAGCTATAGCCCTTATAATATTCAATATTTTAGTTAAGATTGCCACGCCAGTTTTTGCAAGTTCTGTAACCTATCTTATTCCGATAGTAGCTATTCTTTGGGGAGTATGGGATGGGGAAGTTTTGCTGTTAGGACATTATATAGGGATATTGGCTGTCATCATTGGGGTGTGGATAGGAAACAGAAAAAATGGAAATGCGGCTAAAGTTTAGTGAAAAGGCGAGCAGTTAATTGGTGGAATGTAGTTTAGATGATTATTGAAACTTGACCCAACTTTCTTTTGCTATCTTTCCGTTGACCACTACGTCCAAAGTTTTAATTTTCCGTACCTACTGCACGAAATGAGGCTTTATTTTTCACCTGCTACAAATATTCTGTACCTACTTGCCTTTCGGTAGGAAGGCGGCAAAGCGCTGTCGCTCTTTTCCCTTTTCACTTCTTACTTTATTTTCTCCTTTTCACGTCCTTCCCATTAACTTCGTTTTCAGATCTTCAAAGCCTCCTTGATGTGTTTTTCCTCTGATTCCATATTCATCATGACCAAGAGCTTGTCACCGGAGTGGACTTCGGTCAGTCCATTCGGTGTGATGAACTTCTCTTGTCTATTTATTAAAACTATCAAAGAAGTTTTTGGAAAATCCAGTTCCCAGATTTTCATTCCATCTACCAATGAGTTTTCCGGCAGCTCTACCTCTACAAGTGCATTTTTAAAATCTTCGGATAATTCTAAATCTAACAATGACCTTCGCTTCAAACCTTCAGGGACGGCAAGGTGTAGCCATTTGGCCACCAAAGGCAGAGTAGTAGCCTGCAGAGCAACGGATGTGAGGACTATGAAAAACACTACATTGAAAATAAGTGAGGATTTATCTACTCCTGCTATAAGAGGGAAAGTAGCAAATACTATTGGTACTGCGCCTCTCAATCCTACCCAGCTTACAAATAGTTTATCCCGGACCTTGTATTTGAAAAAAGCAAGGGAAGCAAATACTCCAATAGGGCGGGCTACAAAAATTAAAAAGGCTGAAACTAATGCTCCTAGACCTACCACTGGTAATATCTCTGTAGGATATACCAATAAGCCTAAAGTAATAAACATTACGATCTGCATCAGCCAGGCCACCCCGTCAAAGAATTTGATCATACTCTTTTTATGGACCATTTTACCGTTTCCTATGGTAAGTGCTGCTATATAAACCCCCAAGAATCCATTGCCACCAGCTAAGTCGATCAAGGCATATACCAGTATCACCATGCCTAGCATGAGCACAGGATATAAACCTTCATATTCTAAATTAATTTTATTGATCACCCACACGATAAGCTTTCCAAGCAAAAAGCCGCCTGCCCCACCTACTATCATTTGTATAAAAAATACCGGTATTAATTCACTTATAGTGAAATCTGCTAGCGCTAATAAAGAAGTAAGCCCTATAGTTAGGAAATAAGCCATCGGGTCATTGCTCCCTGATTCCAGTTCAAGAAGTGGTCGGATGTTTCCCTTTAGACCTATACTTTTGGCCCTTAATATGGAAAATACTGCCGCAGCATCTGTAGAAGAAACTATAGCCCCTAATAATAGTCCTTCCAATAGTGAAAATGAACTGATGAGGTGGACAAATACACCTACGGATACAGCAGTTAACAAAACACCTACTGTAGAGAGTGTCAATCCAGCTCCCAATACAGGTTTTATACTTTGCCATTTGGTATCCAGACCCCCCGAAAACAAAATATAGGTAAGAGCAGTAATACCAAAAAACTGTGCTATGTTCGGGTCATCAAAGTAAATTTTCCCAATACCGTCAGAACCTGCCAACATGCCTATTCCTAAAAAGAGGAGAAGTATAGGTATACCTGCCTTGCCTGCAGTTTTGCTGGCGATAATGCTTCCAATTAAAAGTATAGAACTTATTAACAGTATGTTTTCTGCTGTTACATTCATAATGTGAAATAATAAATGATTTGGGTGTAGGCAAAAATACTAAATAAAATATTTATTCACCCTTAAGCCGGTTCCTCCATGCATTGGCTAGCATAGGTAGCTGCTGGTAACTTTGTACACCGGCTTTTACACCCTGGGTTTTTAGGAAAATGTCATTGGAGCGTTTGCTAAGTTCGGAAGAAATAGGTTTTATTTCTTCTTTATTTTTTAGAATAGCTGAAAGATCGTTTTTAATCCCTCTATTTAATCTGGAGAAAGTCTGGCGATAAAGGTTTGGGTTAATCCTATAAAGATCACTCAGCTGATACCTGAGAAGTCTAAGTTGTCCGCTATATTGTAGAAGTGGATCATCGCTGTTTGAACATATAACCCATCCTATAAAATTGGCCTCTCCCTCATCAGTCACTCCATAACTATGCGCCATCTCATGGGCCACTGTAAAGGGTCTTTCTAAAGGATGGAGAGCCGAGTCAATGTAACTTTCTCCCGTATAGGGAAAATATATGCCCAGAATTCCCATCCTGGTCATAAATCCTTCAGGGTAAAAAAGCTTAGTTCTGGGATGACCAGTGAAATTAAGACCCAAAAGATAAAGATTGGCCGTCATATTCGCCCGAACAATATTTTCTAATTCATTATATGGGATTGTTTTTTCTATAGCAGCTGAATCTAGCGTTAAATTAAGTCTCAACTGTACTAGTATATTAGATGTGAGTTCGATTTCACGCATAATTTCATCCTGGCCCAATGGCCGCGGTGATAATTCAAGCTGTTCAAAAATAGGTACCCTCTGGTAGTTATAACCCCAGAGAAATAGAAAGAAGAAAATGAGGCCTCCCAAGAAATTGAAAAGTGATCTAAAGCTAAATAAAACTTTTGTGAGCCAGCCCTCTTTATAGATTAGATTATAGATAAAAAATCCAAAAACTATAACGATTACTACTATAAAAAGATAAACTGTGGGAAATGGTAATCTGGAAATAGTGAGGTCAAGGACATTACGAATCACAGGGAAAAAAGTCCTGGAATAAAGCTCCTCTGTCTTTTCAGGATTTTGCGCCGCAAAATACCTGATGATAATCGCTATTAATCCAAGTAAGGCCCAGGCCCAGTTTTTTTTAAACATAGGTGATTGGTAAAATATCCAAAGGCAAATGAAAAACAATAGGTTTAGTGGTATTGCCACTAAACCTAATTTATTTTATAACTTTTAAACCCCTTCGGCTTCTACTTCCTTCACTTCGGGAAGCATTCTGGTCAAAAGATTCTGAATACCTGCCTTTAGAGTAATGGTACTTGAAGGGCATCCCGAACACGATCCCTGCAGCAAAACTTTGACAACGCCATCATTGAAGCTGTGAAAAACTATGGCTCCCCCGTCCTGCTCTACTGCGGGCCTGATATATTCGTCTAGAATACCTTTAATTTTTTTAACAATTTCACTGTCATTTTCATCAAACAACGGATCCTGTTCAAAAGCTACATTGATAGGAGATTTTCCAGTTTCCAGATAGTTTTTAATATGTTCACGGATAATATCTCTGACTTCTTCCCAGATTACCTCATCCTTTTTTGTTACTGTGACAAAATTGGCAGCTATGAAAACCCTGTCCACAGCCGCAAAGTTGAATAACTCATTGGCCAAAGGTGAATTGGCAGTACTTTCCTGGTCTGGATAGTCAAAACTTATGCCATCATCGGTAAGCATGAAATTAACCACAAACTTTAAAGAGTTTGGGTTTGGGTTAGCTTCCATATAGATATGAACCGGTCTTTTCTGTGCTTGCAGCATGTTCTTAATATTTATATTTGTTATGATAATCTAAGCGAGAAGAAGATTTAATAGTTCCTTAAATAGTAAGGTTTAGCTTATTTCCTTTTCTGCTTCGGTTTCACTAAAATCAGGAGTTAATGGATTTGATCTTCTGATAAGACCATCTGGCAGTTCATTTTCTGTACTGGCCACTACAGTACATACTGTGGCATCACCGGTGACGTTCACTATTGTTCTAAACATATCCAAAATACGGTCAGGGGCTATGATCAGTGCTATTCCAGCCGCTGGCACATTAATGGACTCTAGTACGATGATAAGCATAATGATCCCTGCGCCAGGCACACCTGCAGATCCTATGGAGGCAAGTGTAGCGGTCAGTACGATCATCAGCTGCTGAGTGATAGTAAGATCCATGCCCAATGCCTGGGCTATAAAAACCGCTGCTACTCCCTGGTAGAGACTGGTACCATCCATATTTATAGTAGCTCCCAGAGGCAGTACAAAACTGCTCACTTCCTCAGACACTCCTATTTCCTCTTCGACCTGCTTCATTGTCACCGGTAAAGTCGCAGAACTGGAGCTGGTAGTAAAGGCCAGTAGTTGCGCAGGTCGAATAGCTTTAAAGAAGTCTACATATTTTACTTTCGTAAACATCTTAAGGATAGCTGGATAAACGGCCAGTATCAAAAAGAACAGGCCTCCAAGAACTACAAGGCTATATTTTAAAAGTGCCATCAATAAGGCTACAGCAGAATCCGGATTGTCCCCAGCTATTTCTACTATGAGAGAAGCCATAAGAGCAAATACACCATATGGTGCCAGCATCATGATATATCCTACTATCTGAATGATGATATCATTTAGTCCATCAAAAAACGCAATGACAGGGGCTCCCTTAGCTTTGGGGATCTGAAGCAATGCTATGCCCACTATGATAGCAAAAAACACAACTTGAAGCATACTGGCATTGTCCGTAGTAGCTAGGAATACGTTTTCTGGAACGATGTCAACTAGGGGTTGAAGAGGGCTTTGTTGTTGAAGTCTTTCTGCTTCCGAAGCTTTAGATCCTGCCGTATCATCATAAAGTGCCATCAGACTTTCTCTGGTTTCTACAGGCAATGCTCTTCCCGGCTGGAATATATTTACTAATATCAAACCTATCGTAACAGCCAATACGGTAGTACACATATAAGTGAAAATAGTCTTTCCCCCTATTCTGCTTAATTTTGAAATGTCTCCCAGATTTGACACCCCTACTATAAGAGAAGCAAGTACTAGGGGCACTGCTATCATCTTTAAAGCATTGATAAAAATGGTGCCTATTGGTTTTATATAATTTAGAGTGAAGCTAGTTGGAATGGCCGTCTTTATGACTACCAATCCAAATATGAGGCCTAGAACCAGACCTATGATAATCTGTGTATGTAAGGGTATTCTTTTTAGCATGTTATAAGGATTATCCTAAAAGGGTTATTATAGCTTACTTGATCTGTTCAATAAAAGATAGTCTGCCAATACGAGTGCAGCCATTGCTTCTACTATAGGTACTGCACGAGGAACCACACAGGGGTCATGTCGACCTTTGCCGGATACTGTTACAGCGTCACCACTTTCATTGATGCTTTCCTGATCCTGCATGATGGTAGCCACAGGTTTAAATGCCACATTAAAGTAGATGTCTTCACCATTGGAAATACCCCCTTGGATACCACCGGAATGATTCGTTCTAGTTCTTACTTTTTCA
>DATHVH010000147.1:0-20562 GCA_035461405.1 Anditalea sp. | reverse complement strand
GAAAGAGCCAGTATGGGCCTTACATGGTCTCCGGATTCAAAATGGCTGGCATATGCAAAAACTGGTTCTAATTATCTTAGAAAGATAAATTTATGGTCTGTAGACAGTGGAAAGACCATCGCAGTGACTGACCCTATGGCTGACTCGTTTAGTCCTGCATGGGACCAGAGTGGTAAGTACATGTACTTTCTGGCCAGTACGGATATAGCACTTGCTTCCGGATGGGCCAATACCAGTTCCATGAAAGCCAATCCAACCCATGGTGCATATATCATTGTATTATCAAATGAAGAAACTACTCCTTTTCCCCTAAAAAGCGATGAAGAATCAGAAGAAGGAAAAGAAGCTGATAAATCCAGCACAAATAAAAAAGATGACAAAACAGCTGAAAATAAGGATGTAAAGGTAAAAATTGATTTTGATGGTATTGAAAGACGGACCCTTGCCATGTCCTTACCACTGAGATCTTACGGTATGATCATTGGCGGTCCAAAAGGTACTGCTTTTATAGCAGAATCTGTTCCGAATACACCCGGGTTGGTCCTACATAAGTTTACCCTGGAAGGTAAGAAAAACGAGGAGTTTGCTAAGAATGTTTCGAATATCAAACTGTCCGAAAACAGAGAGAAAATTCTATTTAAATCAGCCAATAAATGGAGGGTGGTTTCTACTTCCAAAAAGCCCGAAAGTTCTGATGGAAATATTACGATGGATCTAAGAATGGAACTGGACCGTAAAGCAGAATGGAAGCAAATCTTCGATGAAGCATGGAGATACGAGAAAGATTATTTTTATGATCCCGATATCCATGGCCGCAACTGGGATGAGGTAAAAGAAAGGTACGAGCCTTTAATCCCTTATATACAGCATAGAAGTGATCTTACTTATATATTGGACCAAATGAATGGTGAACTTTCTGTAGGGCATAGCTTTGTCTTTGGCGGTGACTTCCCTGCAGTAGACACTACCAATACCGGCTTACTGGGGGCTGACCTTGATATCAATAATGGAAAGTGGCGAATCAAAAAAATATATACTGCTGAGAGTTGGAACCCTGAGCTCAAAGCTCCCTTAGATCAGCCTGGATTGAAAGTGAAAGAGGGTCAGTACCTATTGGCCGTAAATGGTGTGGAGCTTTCTGCCAATGATGATCCATATAAATATTTTGCAGGAACTGCAGGAAAACAAACATTATTACATATCAACGATAAGCCTACCATGGATGGTGCACATACCATAACTGTAGAACCGATAAAAAGTGAAAATGGACTGCGGCAGCGAGCTTGGGTAGAAGATAACCGAAGAAAAGTTGATGAACTATCAGATGGAAAACTCGCCTATGTATGGGTTCCCAACACCGGATCACCAGGCTACGTTTCTTTTAACAGGTATTTCTTTGCACAGCAGGATAAAGCCGGTGCGGTGATAGATGAAAGGTATAATGGCGGAGGACTGTTGGATGATTATATGGTAGATCTGATGACCAGAAAGTTAAGGGCGGCCATTACCAATGAAGTGCCAGATGCTGTGCCTTTTAGACTTCCAGCTGGGATTTTAGGTCCCAAAGTTCTCTTGATAAATGAAATGGCGGGCTCTGGCGGTGACTTTTTCCCATGGGTTTTCAAAAACCAAAATGCAGGTCCCCTCATAGGAAAAAGGACTTGGGGAGGATTGGTTAAATCTTCAGTTCACTATGCTTTCATAGACGGGGGTGCCATGACATCACCTGACAATGCTGTCTTTGATCCCATACGAAATGAGTGGATAGGAGAAAATAGAGGTATAGCTCCCGATATAGAAATCGGCCAAGATGCAAAATCTGTGGCAGAGGGAAGGGATGTTCAGTTAGAAGCAGCAGTTAAAGAAGCACTTCGACTCCTGGAAATAGAAGGGACTCCAGAGATAGTGCCACCACCCTTTCCCAAACCAGCCCTACGCCCGGAAGCAAGATAAATATTTTCAGGTGCTTTTATTTTCCTAATATTTTAAAAGCACCTTTTTTTTATTTATATCAACAAATATTACCGGGCACCACCCCCTCCTGCTGAGAATCCACCGCCTCCTCCGAATGAAGCTCCTCCTCCTGTTCCTCCTGCTGAGCTAATTGGGGTGTTGGCTAAATTCCCTGCCATTTGGCTGATAGTAGTAGACATGGTGTTTGGATCCACTCTGTTTCCATACAAGATGATATACCAATATAGGTAATGGTGATAGCTGGCATGAGGTACGGATTGCAGCAATCTCGTTATCTGATTTTTGGTCAACCCAAAGACAGTACCATATACCAGGTGCTCATTTACCAGTTCGTAATTAACCTCTCGATTGCTCTTTCTTCCCAATACACTTTTTAGGTATTTTCTATAGCTTATCCACCTATAGTATTCCTCTTGGTATTTTGTATTACGCTGCCTGATTCTTATAGTAAGTACCACCATTACGACAAATAGTAGCAATACAAAAAGACTCCAGATCTTAAAAAATACAATAGACACAAAAAATAATACGAAGACTACAGATGTGAGACCAACCATAATTTTCATACCCTTGATACTATCTTGAAACCATATACCAAGCCTTCTACCTTCTTTAATAACTTGTTTATTAAATTCACCAAGCATTTTCTGAAAAGCAGTAGGTGATTTAGCTATATCTGAAAAACTGACTTTCTCCTTTTCCTTTCCAAAAAGGTATTCAATTACTACTACTTCAAAGGGTAATAAACCCTCCAACTTGGACTCATAAATATCTCTGTCAAATAGCCAATAAAGCTCTTTTTGACTATTCTTTCCTTCTGGATTCCTGTCCTCGATGGAAATAATACGCTTTTGAGCTAATAGATAAAGTGTGGCATTAAGTTCATAGCCAAGGTGATAACCATGAATCAGATAATTTATCAATGCAGGATGCAGTTCCGAAGGTGGCTTTACCTCCATGGAACTTGTTCTGTCAGCCACTTCCTCCCGCCTATAAGATTTATAAATCCATATAACCAATGCCAACATGAGAGCATAAAGGGAAAAGATGGCTATAGGAGCCCATTCATAAATCTGCTCAAATCTTTCATCACTCGCTATGGCAGCCAGCCTCCTTTCATTCGCCTCATCCGCCCATTGCTTTTCTTCAGACATAATATCTTCTACTACCTCGTCATCAACTTGGAAAACTTCAGGAAACCAATGTTCAGGATATAACGCTCGAATCTCTAAAAAGTCATTTTTTGATACCGTGTGGCTTTCGATCAGAATTTCACCATCAGAACCTATTTCAGAATAGGCGTGAGCGGGGCCGTGTAGCCAGTGCCTACTGGCAGGAAGCTCCTCATACTGGCCAGTATAGCGTATGGTAATATTTACATTTTCCTGGTTTACCTTCCACTGTTTATCTATAAATTTATAATATAGGACTGCCGCATCTTCATATCTCTGAATGATATTTTCCAGTGTATAAGTAACGGTAAACTCTCTCACTTCATCTTTCGCTTCAAAAGACCAGCCCACTTCTGTATAATTCTTTTTATCTAAAATCACAAAATGACCAAGCTCTTCCTTATCAGAAAGGGGTAGAAATTTCCCGTTTGACTTTACACTATAGTCTGTAATAATGATCCCTTCTTGGTGGGGAAACTGGCGGAAAGCATAGGTAAACTTACCATTGAAATTATATGCTCTGGTCTCCTGCACGGTCATAGAGCCGTCGGGGTGTATTTCAGCTACTATATTTACCTGTTCTATTTTATAACTCTTTTTAGCTGAAGCTCCAAAAATAAAACAGGTGGTAAAAATCAATATGAAGACTAGTTTCCTATATAGCATATGTAAGAATCATTTTTTAAATGACTAAAATACAAGGTTATTTTACCAATAAAAAGTAATACCACTTTAGAGGCGTCCCATAAAATGTGGTGTATTTAAATTAACTATTCTCTTGGGCAAGAAATTTGCAATTTGATTCAAAACACCAATCACCTTATATGACACCCCTTTCATTTAAATTTTTATTTGGCCTCCTTTTATTCTACTCAGGGATATCCTTTTTAAGTAATGCCCAAGGTCAAAAAGGCCAGGAAAAATTTAATAAAAGAATCATAGTAGATAAACTGGAAGATCCATGGAACATCATATATGGACCTGATAACCACCTCTGGATTACAGAATCAAAAACTTATAAAATATTAAGGATTAATCCGCAAGATGGCAGTCAGCAGACATTATTGAATATAAGTAATGAAAAGAATTTTAAAGAAAATGATGATCATCCATGGCCACAGGGAGGTTTAATGGGGATGCCAATCCACCCAGATCTGCTAACTGGTAAACCGTATATTTATTTAGCATATGTATATGAATATATAGGGAGTCATGGTGAAAATGAACCCATCGAAAAGCAGGGGATATTTTTTAAAACCAAACTGGTAAGATATCTATACGATATAAACAATCACACTTTGACTGATTCCGAAGTCATCATTGACATCATTCCAGGAAGTAATGACCACAATGGTGGTAGGATGCTAATAGCTGATGTGGATGGTAAAGATTACCTTTTTTACAGTGTGGGAGATATGGGAGCAGGTCAATACAGTAACGCTGCCAGAGAAAATCATGCACAGGACCTATCCTCCTATGAAGGTAAGATACTTAGATTCAATTTAGAACCAGAAAACAATTGGATACCTGAAGATAATCCGTTTAACGAAACCAATTTATCAGCTATCTGGAGCCTTGGACTCAGGAACACACAGGGGTTGACAAAATTGGAAGTAAACGGAAGAGATATTATATATGGGTCAGACCATGGGCCATTTTCCGATGATGCAATAAATATTATAGAGAGAGCAGGCAATTATGGACATCCCTTGGTGATAGGATATGCTGATGGGAATTATGATGGACTGGCTGCTGGTGCTACAGATCGTGACGAGCTTCCCGGTAAATGGAACACCAGTTACCCTTTGATAGAGAGCGAAAAAGATAATGCTGAGCATATAGAAAATTATAAGGAGCCCTTATATAGCTTTTACCCTCAGGACAATGCTTTCCTTACTAAAATTTTAGAAAAAGCTCGTACAGGTGGGCGGGGTGATTGGAAATCGGTGGCCCATTCCGCCATTGCAGCTTATAATTCAGATGCCATCCCAAGTTGGCACAATTCTCTGCTGATCACTTCATTAAAACAAGGCTGTATTTATAGGCTAAAATTAAATCAAGAGGGTGTGGAAGTGGATGATATAAAACAATATTTCCCTGCAGATGTACGCTATAGAGATGTAGCTGTATCTCCAGATGGACTTAAGATTTACCTTATTACTGATAATTCCAAAGTAACGTCAGGTCCTTCAGAAGAAAACGAACAACAATTAAGTGAAAGAGGAGCACTGATAGAGATGACATATAATCCTTAAAGAAAATCCAGTCATTAATATAAATAGCAAGTGAATTTTAATTTCGGAATTATTAACAATATCGCATCAAAATTTCTTAAACTACAATTTATAATGAAACCGATTTCAATTTTGTTTTAATATTTAAAAATTATGTATATTTTTGGTTAATTCAATAAACCAATAGTTCATGATATACAAAAACACTGTGCTGAAGCAAGTTATGGCTGCGGCAATCGTATTTTCTTTTTATTCCTGTGAATCACCTCAGCAAGATACTGCTGAAGAGGAAACCACTGAAAGGGATTATTTAAATGAACCTCTAATTTCAGATCATTACACAGCAGATCCATCAGCGCATGTTTTCGATGGGAGGATATATATATATCCATCGCATGATGTGGAATCTGTAGTGGAAGAGGATGATTCAGGAGCCCACTTTAATATGCGGGACTATCATGTATACTCTATGGATAGACCAGGAGGTGAAATTACTGACCACGGTATGGTGCTAGATGTAGATGATGTTCCATGGGCAAATAGACAAATGTGGGCACCTGATGCAGCTACTAAAGACGGGAAATATTATTTATACTTTCCTGCCAAAGATCATGATGATATATTCAGACTGGGAGTAGCAGTGTCTGATTCTCCTACTGGTCCTTTTACTCCGCAGCCGGAACCGATGAAAGGCAGTTTCAGCATAGATCCAGCAGTATTTGAAGATAAGGATGGGCAACATTATATCTACTGGGGAGGTATCTGGGGCGGACAGCTTCAGAAATGGAGAACAGGCGAATATTTATCTACAGGTTCAAGTCCATATGATGATGAGCCGGCAGATGACGAACCAGCTATAGCACCAAAAATCGCGCGATTGAGCGGAGATATGTTGGAATTTGGTGAGGAGCCAAAAGATATTCAGATACTGGATCAGGATGGCACTCCGATATTGGCAGGAGATCATGATAGAAGATTCTTTGAAGCGGCATGGCTGCACCATCACAACGATAAATATTACTTCTCCTACTCTACAGGCGATACCCATAATATAGCTTACGCTACAGGTGATTCTCCTTATGGTCCCTTTACTTACCAAGGGGTAATCTTGAATCCGGTAGAAGGCTGGACAAACCATCATTCTATTGTGGAGTTTGAAGGAAAGTGGTATATCTTCTACCATGACACTGAACTTTCGGGAGAAACCCACCTTCGTAATATAAAAATGACTGAACTCACACATAGACCAGATGGAACGATAGAGACTATTGATCCTATGAGAAGAAAATAATTTTTTTATTCCACACTAGACCAGGCAGTCTTCAAAAAGGCTCATCTGATACTAGTAGGACAATACATTTCAGATTAAAGAAGAGCATGCATCTCCCGGTGCGTGCTCTTTTTATATTATTGGGAGTACAGTCGACCTATTATTGAAGTAGTACAAATGAGCTAAATTTAGGTCGATACCTTTAAAACAAAAGAACCATGCAACTACCGCTGCATGGTTCTTTATATTTAATGATGGTCCCGATTTAGCAATAGCATTCAAAAATGCTTGCTATAGTCTGACGACCGTCGACCCCTAAATAAACTGGTTCAATATATTCTCATACATCTCCTGCTTACCGCTGATAGCTTTAGGCTCGCCATTGCTTAGTGCATGCTCGCGAAGATCTTCAAGTGTCAGTTTACCGGTTTCAAAATCCTTACCTTTACCTTCGTCAAAAGACGCATATCTAGCTTTGCGCATAGATTTGTAGTCTGAATTATCCAGAATATCCTGAGCTATAAGCATTGCTCTGGCAAAAGCATCCATACTACCGATGTGTGCGTGGAATAGGTCATCAAGATCTGTAGAATTTCTTCTCAACTTGGCATCAAAATTAACTCCACCACCTTGGATTCCTCCAGCTTCAAGAATCACCAACATAGCTTCAGTCAATTCCTGTAGGTTAAGTGCAAATTGATCAGTATCCCAACCATTTTGGTAATCACCTCTATTGGCATCTATACTTCCCAACATACCGGCATCAGCCGCTACTTGAAGTTCGTGCTGGAAGGTATGGCCAGCCAAAGTTGCATGGTTTACCTCTAGGTTTAATTTAAAATCTTTATCTAATCCATACTGTCTAAGGAAACCTGTTACAGTCGCAGCATCAAAGTCATATTGATGTTTGGTAGGCTCCATAGGCTTAGGCTCTATCAGGAAGTTCCCTTTAAAGCCTTGCTTACGGCCGTAATCTCTGGCCATGGTAAGAAACTGTGCAAGGTGCTCTGTTTCTCTTTTCATGTCAGTATTAAGTAAGGACATATATCCTTCCCTTCCACCCCAGAACACATAATTTTCACCTCCTAGGGCAATAGTAGCATCTATAGAGTTTTTCACCTGGGTAGCGGCCCAAGAAACAACATTAAAATCAGGATTCGTAGAGGCGCCGTTCATATAGCGAGGATTGCTGAATACATTGGCAGTACCCCACAAAAGCTTGATACCGGTTTCTTCTTGCTTTTGTTTAGCATACTCTACGATGGCTTTCATTCTTCTCTCGTATTCCTCTATGGAATCGCCTTCGTCTACCAAATCTACATCATGAAAGCAATAATATGGAGCACCTATTTTTTGAATGAATTCAAAAGCAGCATCCATTTTATCTTTGGCTCTCTGCACCGCATCCGATGAAGAATCCCATTCAAACGTTTTCGTTCCCGGTCCAAAAGGATCGTCTCCTTTGGCATTAAAAGAATGCCAATAAGCAATGGCAAACTTGAAGTGTTCCTTCATAGTTTTACCGGCAACTACACGGTTTTCATCGTAAAATTTAAATGCAAAAGGATTTTTGGAATCCCTTCCTTCGAATTTGATTTTTTCAATTGATGGAAAATAGGTTTTAGACATCTTAATAGTTTTTAGTTAATAGGTTATTTATTGTTTTTTTTTGTTTTATCTGAGCTTATTCAGATAGCCTTCCCAGTTTTGGTAAGCATCCTTATAGGCAGCTGTAAGCGATGTGTCAGGTTCTATCAGTGCTATTCTTTCCAGCCCTCCAAAAGCCTCTTTGGCATCTGCATATATTCCTGCTCCCACTCCCGCACCACGCGCTGCGCCCTGGGCTCCATCTGTATCATAAAGCTCCAGATTAACATCGTTCATATTTACAAAGGCTTCTCTAAAAAGAGGACTTAAAAACATATTAGCCTTACCGGCCTTTACTGTTTTAAGATTAAGCCCCATATTTTTCATAATATTAAAACCATAGGTCAAAGAACATACGATTCCTTCCTGACCTGCCCGTAGCATATGTCTTCTATCATGTTTGAGTAAGTTCAGATTATTCATATGTGCTCCTACATGTTTGTTTTCCATGATCCGTTCAGCACCGTTTCCGAATGGAATAAAAGAAAGCCCATCTGCACCTATAGGAACCTCAGATGCCAAGTCATTCATTTCAGCATAATCCAATGATCCATTGCCCAGCAGCTTTTTCATCCAAGAATTAAGTATACCGGTGCCGTTTACACATAGTAAAACTCCATAACTTGGATTCTGTTCGCTATGATTGACATGGACAAAAGTATTAACTCTCGACTTTTCGTCATAAACCGGCTCTGTACTTACACCATAAACAGTTCCGGATGTGCCAGCAGTAGTAGCGATTTCACCAGTCTGGAGTACATTAAGCGAAAACGCATTATTAGGCTGATCCCCAGCCCTATATGTGATCGGAACTCCAGCTTCTATTCCAAGAATATCAGCAGCCTGTTGTGTTACTTTTCCCTGCTCTGAAAAAGATGGAACCACATCTGCGAGGAGTGATTTATCTATACCATAGTGGCCCAATAGTTTTTCTGAAACACCATTGGCCTTAAAATCCCAAAATATACCTTCAGATAAACCTGTTTCGGATGTAAGGATTTCTCCACTCAGTTTCATGGCGATAAAATCCCCTGGGAGCATTATCTTATGTATTTTACTGTAAAGGTCTGGTTCGTTTTCCTTCACCCATTTAAGCTTAGAAGCAGTAAAATTCCCAGGAGAATTAAGCAGATGGGGAAGACAATACTCCTCTCCCAATTCTTTAAAAGCCCTATTGCCAATATCCACAGCCCGGCTGTCACACCAGATGATGGATTGACGAAGTACTTCATGGTTTTTATCCACTAGCACCAGACCATGCATCTGATAGGAAATACCTATGGCTTTTAATTCTCCACTTTTAATATTTCCTGCTTTTACTACAGCCTGTGTGGTTTCTATGATATACTTCCACCACATCATCGGGTCTTGCTCGGCCCAGTCCTTCTGCGGAGAATTTATGGACATCTCTGCTTTTGGCAATCCTTCCGAAGCTACCACTTTGCCAGTGTCTGCATCCAATAAGGTTGTTTTTACAGAGGAACTTCCAATATCATATCCAATCAATAATCTTCTCATCTCTATCTAAATTTTACCAGAACACGATATACAATGCTGCAGTTATACCAAGTATAATGAATGCACCAATCTTAAACCCTGTAGTGGTCACGAACAAGTCACTTTCTACGTCAATACTATTTGGATGGTCTTTACCTTTACCTTCCAGTAAACTAATGATAATCATTAAAGCTGCCAAAGCTAAGAAAACAACACCCATTCTATCAAGGAAAGGCAGCTCTGGAAACCATATCTTAAGAACTATTGATAAAGGTATACTTAAGGCTGCTGCAGTCAAGGCGGCATTGGATGTGGTTTTTTTCCAGAATACACCAAAGAAGAATATGGCAAATACACCCGGACTTATAAATCCGGTATATTCCTGGATAAACTGAAATGCCTGATCAAGCTGTCCCAATGCGGGTGCTACCACAGCTGCTACCACAAAGGCCACCGCAGCTGTAATTCGACCAACCCTTACTTGCTTAGTCTGGGAAGCATTTTTATCAAAGTATTTATTATATACATCCATGGTAAAAATCGTGGAGGTACTATTAGCCATTGAGGCCAGTGAAGACACTATAGCAGCAGTAAGTGCAGCAAAGGCCAATCCTTTTAATCCTACTGGTAATAACTGAAGCAGTGTAGGATATGCTCTATCAGATTTAATGATTCCGGTTATAGGATCTTTCATTGATTCCACAAAGGCTGGATCAATACCGTTTTTAACAATAACCAATGCCGCAATACCTGGGACCACTACGATCAGAGGCATTAATAATTTAAGAAAACCGGCAAATATCATCCCCTTCTGCGCTTCATCTAAACTTTTTGCAGCAAGAGCCCTCTGAGTAATGTACTGATTAAATCCCCAATAACTTAAGTTAGTGATCCACATCCCTCCTACCAGTACACTGATACCAGGAAGATCAAGATAGGCATCTCTGGTACCTCCCTGTCCGTCAGGGATCATCATTTCTCCTCTGGAAAGGATCATAGAAAAGTGACCAGGCACTTCTCGTCTTAATAGGGTAATTCCGTCCCAGGCACTACCTTCACCTACCATCGTCAAGGCTATATAAGTAGTAGCAAGGCCACCAGCTATTAGGAAGAACACCTGCACCACATCTGTCCAGGCCACTGCTTTAAGTCCTCCATAGATGGAATAGACCATAGCAAATAATGCCAGTCCTATGATACCATAGGTCATCGGAACATTAAGTATGGTATTTAAACTCAGTGCTCCAAGGTATAATACCGATGTAAGGTTTACAAATACATAAAGCAATAACCAGAATATGGCCATCGTAGTCCTTACACGTGTATCATACCTGTCCAAAAGGAATCCCGGCATAGTATAAATGCCTTTTTTCATGTAAACAGGCAAAAAGAAAACGGCGACGACAATCAATGTCACTGCGGCCATCCATTCATAGGTGGAAATGGCAAGTCCCAAAGCAAATCCTGATCCTGACATACCGATAAACTGCTCTGCAGAAATATTGGATGCGATCAGGGAAGCACCTACAGCCCACCAGGGGAGGGCCTTCGAAGCTAGGAAGTAATCTTGGGAGTTTTTTACATGGCCTTTTTTCTCTCGGGAAACAAATAGGCCCATGGCGATAATCAGAAGGCAATAAGCAACAAAAATTACCAGATCTAAGGTCTCAAAATTCATTGGGTATCTATGGGTGGTTTAATGAAAAAGATTAATGGCAACTAAAATTCTCCAAGTTGCTCATCATCTCCAGTATATTTAAAATTATGGAAAACAGCTTTATTTGTCGAGGGTTGACCTGAAGATGTAGCATACATACCTATGGTAGTTCCTACAAATCCACCCGCCACTCTAGTACTTAGATATTCTCCTTCGGTAAATGTATAAAATTCTCTCCAATCAGGGGCACCAATTTTGTAATAGAAAGTATATTTTTTATCTACAAATTCAATTTTCATCTCTAAGGTCTCATTTGCATGACTATTATCCATAGTAATTTTGTTAAGTACCTCACCATCTTCTGGTCCAGCCTTGTGCACTATGAGATGAGTTGATCCTGCGTCATCCTGCATTTTACCAAAAAAGAGATGGTGATTCTCATTTTGAAAAATCAGCATTCCAGCTTTTTCTCCCCCTTTTTGGGGAACAAAGTCCATGGATGTATTTGCTTCACCCTTAATATGTTGTTGCCGCCTTGCTATATAAGAAGGATTAGATGTTCCGCTTGCTGTTTCAGGTCGTAGTGCTATAGACAAAGTACCATTTGCCGGATTAATTTCATACCACTGCTCCTTTGGTACCCTGATGAAAAACCAATAAGGTGCTAATTCATTCTTATCAAAGTTATCGACGATGGTAAAGTTACCTGACTTCTCAAAATCAGTTGGTCTGCTGCTTGGCGGTAATTTTGGTACAGGATACTGGTATTGCACCTTTTCGTGGTCTGGATTTATCACCGGCCAGCCATCTTCGGTCCATTTTACAGGAGCAAGAAATGTTTCCCTTCCTATATTATAAGAATCATTTAAATCGTATGGCCGAGTAGCTAAAAATACTGCCCACCATTCCCCATTTTGAGTTTGTACAAGATCCGCATGCCCTGTAGCAGATACAGGATTGGGTCTATTGGGATCCAAATGTCGTTGGGTAAGGATCGGATTGCTCTCCCAGGGAACAAAGGGTTCGTCCAAATTTTTGGTGCGGAGCACTACCTGTGAATGATTTACACTGGTACCACCCTCGGCAGCTGTCAGATAATAATACTCCTCCCGCTTAAAAATATGTGGACCTTCTATCCAAACAGGTTTCTCTTTTAAGTTTACACCACCGTTTACTAATATTCTATTTTCACCTACCGTAGTCAGCGTCTCAAGATTTAACTCTATCATTCTGATGGTACGATGTCCATCATAGAGCGGGGCATTGTCCGGAGCTTCACTATTATATATCACAAAAGATTTCCCACCTTCATCAAAGAAAATGGAAGGGTCTATGCCGTTTACCTCCGGAAGCCAATAAGGATCACTCCAAGGTCCTGCAGGATCTGTGGCAGTAACTATAAAGTTACCTCCATTGTCCACCAAAGTGGTCACCATATAGAATATCCCATCATGGTATTGAATAGTAGGGGCAAAAATACCCCTAGAAATACCCAAACCTTCCACATCTATCTGCTCTGGCCTATCTAGAACATGACCCAACTGGTTCCAATTTACTAAATCAGTACTATGGAATATGGGTACTCCTGGGAAATAAGAAAATGTAGACGTCACTAAATAATAATCCTCTCCTACCCGGCATATACTGGGATCTGGATAAAATCCTGGTAAAATAGGATTGCTGAAGTATCCAGAGTTGGTCTGGTTTTCAGCTATACCACTCTTACCTGTACTGCAAGCGCTAAACCCCATGCTCAAAACGCTGCAGTACAAGGCAAGATGAAATAAGTTTAAAGTTTTAATATTCATGAGTGAATTTTATAGACAGAAGACGGAAGACCGAATCAGTCCGAAGTCTAGATCACGATTAAATTTTTCTTCATTATTTGGCTTTAAAGAAGCTTTCTGGAGGTCCGAGATAGGTATCTTTTAGCCCTCCGGTATCGATAACCAACTTCTGAATCACTATTCCCGGATCTACATACCATATTTTAACTTTATGTTTTCCTGGACTGGTGATAGTATGTTCACTTTTTTGGATGTTTATATTATTGGCTACCCAACGGTTCCAATCCCTGTCACCACTACCCTTATGCATGGAAAGAATCTGCGGAGATTCTTCTCCAATAGATACCCCAAACCGGATACCTTCCTCTGTATTCAAATAGTTAAGAGTAGGAGATAAATAGGTATGCAAGGTAACTTTACCTGGATTCTCTACATAAACTTCATATTCGAGATAATTTACAGGCTCTTCATCGGAACCTACCCCAGTTACCACAGTAACTGCCGACCCCGTCCTTCCTAAATCCGGTACAGTAATCCATCTGAAAGGCATAATTTCTTTCTTTCCTGTGAAATTGGCAGCATGGATAGAAACATACCCTGCTCCCTCTATAAACCCACTGAAGTCTTCTGTGATCTCCACCTTGTTTAACGGAACCTCTACGGTAGCTTTATCTCTTCCTGAAGCAACAGTTATTATTGAAGTCTTTTTGCCAGCCGGGACTTTATCCCAGTCCACCGAAATATAGATTCTTTCCTGATCGGAGGTTTGTCCCTTCTGTTGAGATAATTGGATCCAAGGATCGTTTGAACTGATTTCATATGGCAGCTCACCACCGCCTCGGTTAAAGACTTCCAGATATTGATCTACAGTCATAAAAGGAGTAAGTGTAGTAAATGATAATCCTTTGGTAGCAGGAAAATGCTCCTCAGTTCCAGAAATAGAAACTCCCAAGGCAGAACGTGATCTTGGCTTATTGGTCTTTACCTCCGGCATGGCATTCACCTCAGGCTGTTGCCAATAGGTATAACCGATATGGGTCTGGTCCATCATGTGGCTCCACTTGCCATCAGCAAGTTCCTCATTGTAATATCTGCTTATCTCCGCATCACGCTCAAAGAGGTCTTTTGCTTTCTGCGCCATTGCATTGGTCAGGTTTCTACCCTGCTTTTCATACAAATGGTTTTTTGCAACCGTGACATAAAGCTCATTCAAATTAGCACAGGCTATAACGGGATGTAATACTAGCTGATAATAAGCATCTCTATATTCCCCATTAATTTTATCATAAATACTTTCGGCTAACTCCACCATTTCATTATATTCCTTCACTATCCGCTCCGCTTCATTATAATGGATTAAAGAGTAAGTTTTTTGATCTAGTAATTCTGGTTTTCTTCGGCCATTGTATTTGGTGTACTTATCTAAAAGATGCGCAATTTCATTGGCATATTCAGGACCGAATTGTTTGGCTGCCCAATCTTCTGTATAGTGAGCCATCCGGTCTTCTGGAAAATTTCTCGGGTTCCAGGCATAATCCAAGAAGAAAGTGATCGGTAGCTCCATAGGTTTGATATCACCTACATTTACTATCCATAGCTCCTCTACACCATGTTCGTAAGTCAGCTGCATCTGCTCCCAGATTCTGCTTATCGGACTTGTGTTCAGCCATTTGTAATTTCTTGGGCCACCCACATAGTCAAAATGGTAATACATACCATATCCTCCTGGACGGGGAGCTTGTCCAAGTGCTGGAAGTTTTCTTACATTGCCCCAATTATCATCTGCTAATAATAAGGTCACATCATCAGGAACTCTCATCCCCTGATCATAATAATCCTGCACCTCTTTATAAAGCGCCCATACTTGCGGCGTTTCAGAAATGGGTTTATTGGTCACTTCTTTTATAATTTCCCGCTGGTCCGCTACTATTCTTTCCAGAAGTTCGATATTACTCTCTTCGGACATTGGTTCATCACCGTCTCCGCGCATACCTAGGGTCACTATACTTTCATTGTCACCCATTCTTTCGATGCCTTCTCTCCAGAATTCTTTCAGTACACCTTCGTTAGTTTCATAGTTCCAGTCCCCTTTACCATATCTGCTCCACTCCACATGCGCCCGCATCAGTGGTTCGTGATGGGAAGTGCCTATTACTACTCCGTATTTGTCTGCCAGTCTAGGACTTATAGGATCATCGTCATAAATGGCACGGCCCCACATCGCTGGCCATAGATAATTTCCCTTTAACCTAAGTATCAGTTCAAATACATTTTCATAAAATTGATGATTGAAGCCACCAAATTTTTCCTCGGCCCATCCTGCCAGTGCAGGAGCTTCATCATTTATAAATATCCCTCTATATTTTACCGCAGGAGTACCTTTGGTATGTTTGCCCCGGGCTATGTATAGCTGGTCTTTTGTTTTTACCGGCACATCTGCCCACCAATACCATGGACTCACTCCTATTTGCTCCGAAAGTTCATATATGCCAAAAGTAGTACCCCGCTTATCGCTTCCTGCTATAACCAATGCATCTGATATACCGTCAAAGGGTTCTTTTATCGTTTGAATGATATATGTCTCCCATTTGCCTCCAAGCTCACTAACATTAAGCTTTCCGGCAGCTACCAACTGGTCGATCAATTGGCTTTTTCCTACGGTACCTATGATGACTACCGGTGCTGTGCCAGTCACTTCGGATTTTTCCTCAAGAGTAGGTTTTTTACCTGTAACCCTTTCTATATCTAACTGAAAATTAGAAGCAGCTAATTTCACCCCCTCAGGTTCGTCTGCACTCATTACCAATCCAGCTGTCGCATTACCTACCAGCGGAAATCTATCAGATCCCTGTTCTGTAAATACTATATTGCCACTCTGGAATGCCTGGGCAACAGGAGACAATGAAATTAATAATAGAAAGGAAAATATAAAGGTGTATCTATTTTGGATCATATCGTTTTTTCATTATTACCGTGAACCGAGAATTCCCATCTCCAGACCACGAAGTTCTGCAAGTCCTTTTAATCTGCCTATGGCAGAATATCCAGGATTAGTTTCTTTCTGTAAATCATCCAGCATTTGATGACCATGATCAGGGCGGAAAGGGATTGGCTTTTTACCTTTCTGGTTAATCTCTACCAATTTTTTCATGACGGTGACCATATCCACATCACCATCCAAATGATCAGATTCAAAGAAGTTACCCAATGAATCTTTTCTTACATTCCTGAGATGGGCAAAATATACTCTTGGTCCTACGGCGTCAAGAATAGCCGGAAGATCATTTTCTCTTCCTGCACCCAATGAGCCAGTACAGAAACAAAAGCCATTAAATTCCTCATTTACCTGCTGGTATATGTAGTTAAGATCTTCTAAGCTTGATGCAATCCTCGGTAATCCGAGTATAGGGTATGGAGGATCGTCAGGATGCAGCGTTAATACGATTCCCTCCTCTTCACAGGTAGACTGGATACTGCGCAAGAAATAAAATAGGTTTTCGAAAAGACCTTTCTTACCAATCTGGTCATATATAGCGATGCTTTTTTCCAGAGAGGAAACAGTCACACTATCTTCAGTAGGCACTCCCATAAGGATCACATCTGCCAGTTGTTCCAATTTTTCTTCTGAAAATGATTTATATCTTTTATCTACTTCATCCATTACCTCTTTAGAGTATGATTCTGCAGCATTTTCTCTTTTAAGTATATACTTATCAAAAACGGCAAGATCTACCCAGTCAAAATATAGTGCGGTAGCACCATTTTCAAGCGGTAGTGCCAGATTGGTTCTGGTCCAGTCAAGAACCGGCATAAAATTATAACAGATAGTTTTCAGACCTGCTGCAGAAAGATTTCTCAGAGACTGGCGGTAATTTTCAAGGTATTTCTCGCAATCTGCGTCCCTAATTTTAATGGATTCATGGACAGGTACACTCTCTACCACCGACCATTCTAATCCACTGGCTTCGATCTGAGATTTACGATCTATAATCTCATCTAAAGGCCAGACTTCTCCATGAGGAATCTGATGAAGAGCGGATACTATACCAGTAGCTCCTGCTTGTCTTACAGTTTGTAAGGAAACCGGATCATTTGGTCCGTACCATCTCCAAGCCTGTAAGAGTTTTTTAGAATTTGACATAGATTTGAAATTTTCGATTCTATAATATTTTAAGAGAATTATAAAGGTTACAATGGACTCACCTACAGATTTGCTATAATTGTAGTTATTGAATTTCTTACCGTTTACCCAGGTTTTACATGAGTTAATGCTTTATAGCTGAAATAAATCTATCATTTCCTGATGAGCTACTTTGGATTGGCTTGGATGATAGATGTAGGCCCATGGAATTGAGTCGATCGGTTCATCTTCGCTTGAACATCCCCATATCAACATGGTCAACACATTGGCCGATAGAATCTTTTTATAGTAATCCATGTATTGGTTTTATTTTAGTAATTTATCCTTTACCTGTAGAAATAATCTGAAATGAGTAAACCAATTATCTGAATTCTTATTTAAACTGAAATTCATATTACACATCATCTTTTAAAGAATGATGGCTTTATCTATAATCCCACCTTATTTACACTCAAATAGCTTTAGAAAAAAACAGGTTTATTTTTTACTGGATTTAATGAAAAACCCTCCCCTTTTCTAAAAACTCCATAAACATCAAAATAATATCATCAAAAAGCAACCGATTTCATATAAATTTTATATTAAGTGATTAGAGAAGTAAAAGTACTTATTCTGTCAATATTATTGCTAAATCGTATTATGCTAAAAATATTTTATAGTATTAAATGGAAACCAAATTTTAATATGCTCTGATAAAATATTATTTAACAAAAAGTAAATCCAATATAAGTTTATTGAATAATTGAGATAATAAATTATACATCGATTAAAAGATATTAGGCACTAAAATAAATTATGAAACCGATTTCATTATATTTGCTTTGAACAAAAATTATTATTTAATACATTTGATTTCTATGGGAGTATTAAAGCCTATAAAAGATTATAATAGATTATATTGTGCATTTTTAAATAAGAGACATCCTGCGTATTAATGAGATAGATTCTCTTGATAATTATTATGGAAAAGGAAATAACAATTTATGATATAGCAAAGGATCTTGGGCTGTCTCCTACTACTGTAAGCAGGGCCTTAAATAACCATCCTGCAGTTAAAGAAAAAACTAGAAAGAAAATCCAGGATACGGCTATTGAGCTAGGTTATCAATCCAATGTATTTGCATCAAATTTAAGGAGCAAAAAAACCAATAAAATTGGTGTCATTGTCCCGAGGCTAAACAGTTTTTTTCAAAGTTCGGTTATAGCCGGTATGGAGAAAGCTGCTAACGAGGCTGGTTACAACCTCATCATCAGCCAGTCTCTGGAGTCATATGAAAAGGAAATGACCAATGTACAGGCTATGTTCAATAGCAGGGTGGACGGACTTTTAGTTTCTCTGGCTTCAAATACGCCCAATATAGATCATTTTAATCCTTTTGTGAAGAAAGGTATACCTGTCTTATTTTTCGATAGAATAATTGAGAATGACCAATATACAGGTATAGTCATAGACAATATCCAGGCTGGTTATAAAGCCACTACCCATCTTTTAGATCAAGGATGTAATAGAATTGCACATGTCATTGGCTATACTAAAATCAATGTATATGCGGATAGACTTAAAGGCTATAAATATGCCCTTTTGGATAAAAATTTACCATTTGATGAATCCCTGATCGTACATTCTGACCTTAATGAAGAGTCAGGTGAAGAAATCGTCAATAAATTGTTGGCCATGCATCCTGTACCAGATGGACTCTTTGTTTCTAATGATGCGTGTGCCGCCAGCTGTCTTCAACAGCTAAAGCTAAAAGGTATTCGCGTGCCTGAGGACATCGCTATAGTAGGTTTTAACAACGATGTCATATCTAGGTTGGTAGAACCAAATATTTCGACTATAAATTATCCTGCTTACGAAGTCGGTGAAGTCGCAATGAAAAATCTTATAAACCACCTTAAAGGTGCCTCTGACAAAGTACTTCAAAGCACTAATAAAATCACCCTTCGTTCAGAACTGATCATTCGTGCTTCTTCCCAAAGAAAACAAGCTTCTACATCTTAAAACATACCCAAAATATGAAAAAGTGGATACTCATCTATTTCCTCCTAATATCTGCCATCCAAGTATCTGCTAATGACGGTTATAAACTGTGGTTACAATACTACCCTATCGAAAACAATACGGTAAACAGGGAAGTTTTCAATGCTGTCCATGTAGGCGGGTCCTCTGCCACAATTGATATCATAAAAAAAGAACTCAATATAGCTTCTGAGGGATTCTTTGGAGAAAAACCCAGTATGACTGGGGTTAAGGAAGCAAAACTTCTAATAACCTTATATGATGATGCTCTTAAAAACCATTTCAGTTCTGACGAAATGAATGCTGTAGGTGATCAGGGCTATATTATTAAAAAAATTACTTCTGGTTCTCAAGGGCAAACAGTTATCACAGCCAATACCGATATCGGACTTTTATACGGAACCTTCAAATGGTTACAGGCCATTCAAACAGGCATTGATATTCCTTCGGATGGAATCACAAATAGCCCGGTAATAGAAAGAAGAATTCTTAACCATTGGGATAACTTGGACCGAACAGTGGAAAGGGGTTATTCCGGGTTCAGTATCTGGAACTGGCACCGACTTCCCCGTCACATAGATCAACAATACCACGACTATGCCCGAGCCAATGCATCTATAGGTATAAACGGAACAGTGGTCACCAATGTAAATGCAAATTCACTCGTTCTTACTGAGGATTACTTGGAAAAGGTAGCTGCCTTGGCAGATGTATTTCGACCTTATGGTATTAAAACTTATCTTACTGCCCGTTTCTCCTCTCCTATCGAGATAGGAAAACTCAAGACTGCAGATCCTTTGGACCCTGAAGTGCAGGAGTGGTGGGCAGAAAAAGTAAAGGAAATTTACGAACACATTCCAGATTTTGGCGGATTCCTGGTTAAGGCAGACTCGGAGGGGCAGCCAGGCCCACACAATTATAAAAGAACTCAGGCAGAAGGCGCCAACCTATTGGCTGATGCATTAAAACCCTACGGTGGTATAGTGATGTGGAGAGCATTTGTGTATAGTGAAGAAACTCCCGATGATCGAGCTAAGCAGGCGTATAATGAATTTAAACCTCTAGATGGTAAATTCAGGGATAATGTTATCGTTCAGGTAAAAAACGGAGCAATAGATTTTCAGCCGAGAGAGCCTTTCCATCCTATGTTTGGGGGATTGACT